>JALZOE010000042.1 GCA_030857325.1 Acidobacteriota bacterium | reverse complement strand
ATACGCTCTCTTTTTGTTTTCTTTATATTGCGGGAGTATATACAGTTACAGAAACACGCGTAAGTGTGTTTTCGCAATAATTTTAGATGAAAATTACAGAACTTTATATCATTGCCGAATCAAGACTACTAAAATTTAATTAGTTATGTAATAATAAATACTTAGCTGGTTAATAATTACTTGGCTAATCATTTATCATTAGCTAGGTTATAACTGATTATGAATACTGAAAATTCTCTGATTTTTTCTTTTACCGGAATTACAACTTCCTTTAAAGACAATCTCGACAAGCATTTAAAGGAAATCGGCTTGCACGGCGGGCAAGCATTTGTTTTATTTTCTTTATGGCGGGAAGACGGTCAGAGCCAAATCGCGCTTGCTCATAAACTCAATCTTTCGGCTCCGACAATCAATAAAATGGTTAAAAGTCTGAGTAAAAACGGTTATGTCGATTGTCAAAAATGTGAAAGCGACGGACGACTAATCAGGGTTTATTTAACTCAAAAAGGGTTGGAATGCCGCGGCTCAGTTGAGGAACAATGGACGAAAATGGAAAACGTTTTTTTCTCAGCCTTAACGGAGACGGAAAAACTTATTTTTCAGCAGATATTGGAAAAATTAAAACAGAATTTGAAGACGACAGTTTAAATTGAACAACAGCCTGCCGAACTTTTTATGGACGCCGTTATCGAAGCAGTAAAATCAGAAAAAATTACGATCCTTTTCGGGCGGTCGATGAAATCGGCTTTCAGATAAATCCGGGCGAAACACTCGCAATTTTAGGAGGGAACGGCGCCGGCAAATCGACTACTATGCGGATGATTACCTGCCGCTCGCCTTTAAGTTCGGGCGCATCGATGATTGAAGGATTAAACGCCGAAAAAGTTGAAAGAGAGATTCGCTCCTTAAATTGATATTCTTAAAGCGGAAATTATTTTCAGGCTTGAATTTATAATTTTGTTACGGATGAATCGTTGAATTTCCAAGTTTAAAGAAACTAAAAAAATGAAAATTGCATATAAAGAATACGGCAGCGGAAAATCCGTCGTTTTGCTTCACGCGTTTCCTCTTTCGGGCAAAATGTGTAAGCCACAAATCAAAAGTTTGACGGCAAATAAGCATCGTGTAATCGTTCCCGATTTGCGCGGTTTCGGTGAAAGCAGTAATTTTGCAGATTTAAACGCAATATAAGGATATGGCGGACGACATTGCCGAGCTTTTGCAGAATTTGAAAATAGAGCGGGCGATATTCGCCGGACTTTCGATGGGCGGATATGTTTTACTGAATTTGTATTCGCGGATGCCGGACAAGTTCGCCGCGATTGTTTTATGCGATACGAATGCGAGCGCCGATTCCGAACAACAGCGCGAATCGCGTTTTGATTTGATCGAGAAAATCGAAAAAAACGGTATGCAGGCGCTGGTTGACGAAATGCTGCCGAATCTACTCTGCGAATTTACAAAACGAAACAAACCAAATTTGGTCACAGAAATTGAAGAAATGTTTGCCGCAGTTCGTCCGCAGGCGGCGATTGCCGCTCTGCGCGGAATGGCGGCGCGCGACGATTTCAACGCGCTGCTCAAAGAAACTTCCCTGCCGACGCTTTTAATATTCGGCGTCGAAGACAAAATAACCGACGCGGAAACGGCTGATGAACTGCATAGCCGAATACTTTCTTCACGACTTTTTAAGATAGAAAACGCCGGACATTATTCAAATCTTGAACAGCCGGAAGCGTTTAATAAAACTTTCGTCGATTTTGCAGATGGAGTTGTTTTATAATTTTATAAAATGAATCAAAAGAAAAATGCTTTTACCATCAACTCGCGAAAATTCGACGGCGTGATACATCGAAGCTGGAAAGCCGAACTTATAGAACAAACCGAATCCCTATTAACTTTCGCCGGAAGATTTGAAAAAGAAATAACTCATCCCAACTTGGGCGTTATCAGACGCGGAACGATGAGTTATGAATTTTACTGGACAAATCGCTGGTATAATATTTTTCGTTTTCACGAACCGGAAGGCGATTTGCGAAACTTTTACTGCAACGTCAACCAGCCGCCGGTTTGCGCCGGTAATGTTTTGGATTACGTCGATTTGGACATCGACGTTTTAGTTTGGAAAGATTTGTCTTTCGAGATTCTGGATTTGGACGAGTTTAAGGATAATTCCGAAACATTCAATTATTCGACAGAGTTAAAAAACAACGTCAACGATAGTTTAAACGAAATACTGAACTTGATAAAAAACAAATCATTTCCGTTTAATATTGACGCTTAGAAAATAAATTATCGCTTTGTATTCCGCTTTTTCAAAAATTGTTTAGCTTGCGAAATACGCGAAACACGCTAATTTTTTTGAATTTTGTTCTTTTTTCGTCTCGCTCGCGTGTTTCGCGGGCAAATTTTCTTATAATCTGATTAACTGCCAACCCGAGTTAAATATATAAAAAATTCAATTAACAAATACAAAAACTGATGATATTTGCAAAACCTCACAAACCGTCTAAACTTTATTTCTATGCAACCCGAAAAAAAATCTATGAATAAACTCGAACTTTTACAGGAAAAATCCCGGCTCGCCGAACAGGGCGGCGGCGCGGCGCGAATGGAAAAACAGCGCGCTTCGGGAAAAATGACCGCCCGCGAACGCGTCGAATTCTTTCTGGACGACGATTCATTTGAAGAATTTGATAAATTCGTCGTTCATCGCTCGCAGGATTTCGGGCTTGAAAAACAAAAGTATCTGGGAGACGGCGTAATCACCGGACACGGATTGGTTGACGGGCGGGAAGTTTTTGTGTTTGCACAGGACTTCACGGTTTTCGGCGGCTCGCTGTCGGAAACGCACGCGCAAAAAATTTGTAAAGTAATGGATTTAGCAATGAAAACCGGCGCGCCCGTCGTCGGGTTGAACGATTCGGGCGGCGCGCGCATCCAGGAAGGCGTTGTTTCGCTCGGCGGCTACGCGGATATTTTTCTGCGAAATACGCTGGCAAGCGGCGTCGTTCCGCAAATCAGTTGTATTCTCGGACCGTGCGCCGGCGGCGCTGTCTATAGCCCGGCAATCACGGATTTTAACGTGATGGTCAAAGACACTTCCTATATGTTTATCACCGGTCCCGACGTGATTAAAACCGTTACGCACGAAGAAGTTACCAAGGAAGAACTCGGCGGCGCGCAGACGCATAATTCAATATCGGGAGTCGCGCATTTTGCCGCCGATTCAGACGAACACGCACTTCGTTTAACGCGTGAATTACTCTCTTTTGTTCCTTCAAACAATATGGACAAACCGCCGTTTGTTCCGACAACCGATTCGCACAGTCGGGCGGATGAAAAGTTAAATTCGATGATTCCGCAAATTTCTACTCAGCCTTATGACATTAGAGACATAATCAATACGATTGCGGACGATAATTATTTTTTTGAAGTGCAGGAACATTTCGCCCCGAATATTGTCGTCGGTTTTACACGTTTCGGCGGATTTTCGGTCGGAATCGTCGCCAATCAACCGGCATTTTTAGCCGGAGTTTTAGACATCGACGCGTCGGTTAAAGCCGCTCGGTTTGTTCGTTTCTGCGATTGTTTCAATATTCCGCTGGTAACTTTCGAGGATGTTCCCGGATTTCTGCCCGGCGTCAATCAGGAACACGGCGGCATTATTCGTCACGGCGCGAAACTTCTCTACGCCTTTGCCGAAGCTACCGTTCCGAAAATCACGGTTATTACCCGCAAGGCATACGGCGGCGCATACTGCGTAATGGCTTCAAAACATATTCGCACCGATATAAATTTCGCTTATCCGACGGCGGAAATCGCCGTTATGGGTTCATCGGGCGCGGTCGGAGTTTTGTATCGAAGTGAAATTTTGCGGGCGGAAAATACGGAAAATATGGAAAATTACCGCCGTGAAAAAGTTTCGGAATTTGACGAGAAGTTTGCCAATCCGTATATCGCCGCCGAACGCGGGTTTATTGACGAAGTTATCGAACCGGCACTGACCCGACCGAAACTTATTCGCGCCCTTTCGCTCCTGCAAAACAAGCGTGATACAAATCCGCCAAAAAAACACGGCAATATTCCGCTCTAGAAAATACTTTAACAGTCAGATTAAAGACTCTTAATGTATTTGTGCAGATATGCTTTTCTTTTGGTTGGAACAGTTTAGCTCTGATTACTTGATTAAATTTTATAAATACTGTTTATGCCTTTTTTCAGCAATGCCCGTCCGACGTGGGCGGAAATCCGACTAGAAAATCTCGAATTTAATTTCTATTCGGTGAGAAATTTTATCGGCGAAGATATAAAATATATGGCGGTCGTTAAAGCCGACGCTTACGGACACGGCATTGTGGAATGTGCCACTAAGCTGGAAAAAGCCGGAATTGATTGTTTTGGAGTCGCTCTGCCAGAAGAAGGTTTAACGCTGCGTGAAAACGGAATTAAAAAACCCGTTATCTGTCTGGGCGGATTTTGGGAAGGTCAGGAAAACTCTCTATTAGACAACGACTTAACGCCGGTCATTTATAGTTTGGAAACGGCGGAAAAGTTTAATAAAGCGGCTATGGAAAAGAATATAATCGCCGCCGTTCACATAAAAATTGATACAGGAATGGGTAGAATCGGTGTTCGTTTTGATGACGCGGCGGAATTTGCCGGTAAATTAAAACATTTTACAAATTTAAATGTCGAAGGCTTGATGACGCATTTCGCGGCGGCTGATGATTTGCGGGAGAAAAAATTTACCGATGCTCAAACAAAAAGATTTTATCAAACGGTCAAAACCTTTGAATCCAAAGGATTTAACTTAATATATAAGGATTTAGCGAACTCGCCCGGCGCGATTGCTCATAAAAATTCGCGCGGAAATATGGTTCGTTTGGGCGGCGTTTTATATGGTTTGGGCGGCGACGTGCTACCTAAAGAAATCGACAAACCGAAACTTCGCCCCGTAATGGCGCTTCATGCGAGAATATCTTTTTTAAAGAATGTGCCGAAAGGGGAAACCATAGGTTATAATCGCACTCACAAAACCAAAAAGGATTCGATAATTGCAACAGTTCCAATCGGTTATCACGACGGCTTTCCACGCGCTCTTTCAAATCGCGGACGTGTAATAATTAATAATCAATTTGCGCCGGTAGTCGGAAGAATTTCGATGGATTGGACTTTAATCGACGTAACCGGCATTTCTGATATTAAAGTAGATGATGAAGTCATATTGATAGGAAATTCCGGTGGTTTATATATAAAAGCTGAGGACTTAGCTGAAATTGCCGGAACGATTTCTTATGAAATTACCTGTGGTATAAACAATCGTGTAAAAAAAGTTTTTATGTAATTTGCCGACTTTAACTATTTTAATCTATTTTATTAGAGAAAGTTTGTAAAGACTGGTTATATTATGCTTACGGCTGAAAAGAACGTCGGATTTGAATTTTTATTTTCTTTTTACAATCGAAATTTAATCAAACGCCGTTTTCATTCGCTGCAAGTTTCCGGTTTAAACGAAATTGTCGGGCGAAGTTCCGGCGTTCCGCTTATACTTTATGCAAATCACTCAAGCTGGTGGGACGGACTCGTCGCTTTTGAAATTTCCAGAAAATGTAAACTTTCGAGTTTTATAATGATGGAAGAGCGACAATTAAAAAAACTGTTTCTCTTTCGTCAACTCGGCGCGTTTTCGGTCGTCAGAGAAAATCCGCGCCAAGCCGTTAAAAGCATCGATTACGCCGCTCAAATTCTAAAAAAAGATTTTCGCCATTCTCTGTGGATTTTTCCGCAAGGCGAAATTCTGTCGAATGATTTGCGTCCCGTCCGCTTTTTTAACGGTATTTCGAGAATTGTCGAAAAAACGAGCAGCGTTCAACTTTTGCCAGTCGCGATAAGATACGAGTTTCTCGAAAACTTTAAGCCCGATATATTTGTAAAAATCGGAAAACTCGAAATGTTTGAGATTGGCGCAAACTTTCAGCCCAAAAAATACACCGAAATTTTGGCAATTCGACTGACGCGAATTTTAGACAAGTTAAAAAACGAAATAACTTGCGGAAAATTCGATGAGTTTGAAAAAATAACCTAAAAAATAATCCAGCAAAGTGTCGTTTCCAAAAATTTCATCAATCGAAATACCGATTTTACAGGAACTTGTCGCCGTCGGCGGCAGCGATAACGTTCGTTTTCTATACGGGCGATTAGTCGCTTATTTCCCGCAGCTTGCCGAAAGCGAAATTATCGAAATAAAAGACAACAAAAACAGGCAATGGCGCGCCGCCGTTCAAAAAGCGGGCAGGATTTTAGAAGAAAATAAATTTATTTACCGGAAACGTGGCTTTTGGACGATTACCGAGAAAGGGGAAATAAATGTTGAAGCAGAATCTAGAGGATTTGCCGTAACTGGAACAAACGACATGCCTTTATCTCATCTAGACGTTCAGAAGATGTTGTTTGAAATCGGCTCAAGTCTCGGATTTTTCGCCGCAATGGAATTTGAATATTACGACGTGATTTGGCGAGAGACTGAAAAAAGTCAACGGCTTTCGCATATTTTTGAAGTGCAGAGCAAAGGCAATCTCGATTCCGCGTTCGCCAAGCTCAAACGCGCTTATGAAGCGCAGCGAACCAAGCCGTTTCTCGTTATTTCGACCGAAAAGGATGTGAATCGCGCCCGTCAATCGCTCAAGCGCGAGTTTAACGACATCGAACATAAAGTTACGGTTTTAACATTCGCTCAAATCAAGACGGTTCATAAAAATCTGTCCGGCATTGCTGAAATAATAAAGGAACTTCTGCTAAAATAGTTTCCAAAATGACTACGGAAACACCGATTCGGCGGCAATATCTCGAAATAAAAGCCAAACATCAAAACGCGATTTTGCTTTTTCGTCTGGGTGATTTTTACGAAGCCTTTGATGATGACGCGAAACTATTATCGCGCGAATTGGATATTACACTGACATCGAAATTAATCGGCAAGGGCGAGCGCGTTCCGCTTGCCGGAGTTCCGCATTACGTTCTCGAACGCCACCTGGCAACGCTGATTTCACGCGGTCATCGCGTCGCCATCTGCGAGCAGACGAGTTCGGCTGCCGTTAAAGGTGAAGACGGGAAAAAACTGATTCAGCGCCAGGTCGTCCGCATCGTTACGGCGGGAACGGTTATCGAACCGCAGCTTTTAGACAGTAAAACGAATAATTATCTTGTTTCGTTTTACAGCGACGGACAGCGCACCGGAATCGCATACGCCGATATTACGACCGGCGATTTTGCGGCGACCGAAGTCGATAATCGCCACGCGCTCGACGAATTAAGCCGACTGTCTCCCGCCGAGATTATTATCGCCGAAACAGGGCAAACCTTCAGCAATCAGGATTTGCCGCAATTCGTTACAAAGCTGGACGCCGAAATGTTTGCCTTCAAAGCGGCGGAAAAATCTCTGCTCGAACATTTCAACGCAAAAACTCTAAAACCTTTTGGTCTGGAAAATACGCCGCTGGCAACTTCGGCGGCGGGCGCGCTCGTCAATTATTTGAATCACACGCAGGACGGCGCGGCGGAACAATTAACCAGGCTGACGAGTTATGATTTCAGCCGGTTTATGCTGCTCGACGCAAATACTCTGCGGAGTCTCGAAATATTCGACAGTTCGACGGGCGCGAGTCTGTTGTCACTTATCGACCAAACAAAAACTGCGATGGGCGGGCGGCTTCTGCGTAAATGGCTGCGCCAGCCGCTGCTCGATGTCGCGGAAATTTTTCGCCGCCAGGAACACGTCGCCTGGTTTAAGGAAAATTCGGAAGAGCGCGAAAATATTCGCGGAATTTTGTCGGAAATGAAGGATTTGGAGAGACTTTCGAGCCGCGCCAAAGCCAATTATATCTCGGCTTACGAGCTGCGGGTTTTGAGCGGCAGCTTAAATTTAGTTCCGCGTATAAAGAAAATTTTACAAAAAGATTCGATTCGATTCGGTCAGCTTATCGTTCACCTGCCCGAATGCGCCGAAGTTAAAACGCTCGTCGAAAACGGAATTTCCGACGAGCTTCCCTCATCACGATATACCGAACAAATCGGTATTATCCGCGACGGATTTTCCGAAGAACTCGACAAACTGCGCGAAATTTTGCGCGACGGCAAAAGTTTTCTGGCGGAGATGGAAAAACGCGAGCGAAAGCGCACCGGCATAAAAAGTCTGCGCGTCGGATTTAATAAAGTTTTCGGTTATTATATCGAAGTTACAAAGCCGAATCTGCATCTTGTTCCGGCGGATTACACCAGAAAACAGACGCTCGTTCCGGCGGAAAGATACATAACTCTCGAGCTTAAAGAACACGAATCGATGGTCGTCCACGCGCGGGAACGAATCATCGAACTCGAAAACATTCTTTTTCGCCGGATTTGTCAGGAAGTCGGGAAAAACCGCCGGGAAATTTTGCTTGCCGCTTCGAGCGTCGCTTTTCTCGACACGATTTCCGCGCTCGCCGACGTTGCCGACCGATATAATTACTCGCGCCCGACCGTCAACGAAACTTCGCTTCTCCGCATAAAAAACGGTCGCCACGCGGTCGTCGAAAAAATATTAGCCGAAAGTGAAACCGGATTTGTCGCCAACGATACGGCGTTGGGCGGCAACGGCGCGCCGCAAATCGCATTGATTACCGGACCGAACGCTTCGGGCAAATCAACTTACTTGCGGCAAATCGCCCTGATAGTTCTGCTGGCGCAAATCGGCAGTTTCGTTCCGGCGGACGATGCCGTCGTCGGAATCTGCGACCGGATTTTTACGCGCATCGGACTTTACGATAAAATCGGCAGCGGCGAATCGACGTTTATGACCGAGATGACTGAAACCGCCGAAATTCTTCATCACGCTTCGCCGAACAGCTTGATTTTGCTGGACGAACTGGGGCGCGGCACTTCGACTTTCGACGGCTTGGCGGTTGCGCGCTCGGTTCTCGAATTTATACACAATCATCCGAAATTAAAATCGCGCACGCTTTTCGCCACGCATTACCACGAGCTTTCCGAGTTGGAAGAATTGCTCGCGAAACTTGAAAATTATTTTTTCGTCATCACGGAACACGGCGACAAGCTGACGTTTGAATATAAAATCGCCAGAGGCACGGCGCTCAAAAGCTACGGCGTTTACGTTTCAAAACTCGCCGGTCTGCCAAAGCCGGTCGTGCGCCGCGCCGCGCAATTGCTGAAAGAATACGAAATAAAAAATTCGGGCGAACCGAAATTTTCAAAACAAACCGAACAGTCGAGCGAAATCGAGAAGAAATTAAATGAAATCGACGTTGACGCCTTATCGCCGGTCGAAGCGCTGATGAAAATCTACGAATTGAAAAAAATTTCAGACGCCGCGAGACGGCAAAATCAACTGTTAAAGCGCGCTTTCGGGTAAAACCGATATAAAAAATACTTTAATATGCGAATCGAGATTGGAAATTTCCACATTAAAAAGCAAACGGTCGGAGCAGTCGGAGCGCGGGCATCCCGCCCGCTATTAGAGCGCCAAAGCGCTAACAATCCACTTTATGAAACGTCGCGTGCTAATAACTTTTTACGCCGCTTGCGCGACGTTTGCGGGCAGGATGCCCACGCTCCCAAAGAATAAAATATGTAATAAACGCCGCTGGAATTTTGACCGGAATGTGGCAAAATAAACAATTATGAAATTTGCTCCCAAACAGTTATTGAAGCGCCTTTACGAAAAGGCGTTCGACGAAGATATTTTGAGCAGCGCGGCGCAGGTCGGATTTTATTTTATGTTCGCGCTCTTTCCGCTTCTCTTATTTTTGGTCAGTCTTTTCGGTTTGGTTTTAGAAAAGGCGGACGATATGCGCGCCGAACTTTTTATTTATCTTCGCCAGGTAATGCCCGGCTCGGCGCTCGAATTAGTCGAAAAAACATTAACCGAAGTCGTGCAGAGCAGTTCGGGCGGCAAATTAACGCTCGGATTTGCAATCGCCCTCTGGACGGCTTCGTCCGGTATAGACAGTGTGCGGGTCGCGCTGAACGACGTTTATAAACTTAAAGAAACGCGTCCTTATTGGAAAACCAAATTATCTTCGCTGCTGCTTACGCTTGCCATCGCCATTCTAATTTTCATCGCGCTCGGCGTTATTTTTTACGGCTCGCAGTTTCTTTCCCTGATTTTAGGCTCGGTCGGTTTGCCGATTCCGGCGCCGATGACTTTGCAGATACTGTCGTTTGTTGTCGTCGCCATTGTTTTGATTTTAGCTTTTGCACTGATTTACAGTTTTGTTCCGAATCATATTCCGTTTACCTGGAATTGGATTACGCCGGGCGCGATTGTCGCCATAATTTTGTGGGTTTTGGCGTCGCTCGGTTTTCGCCTTTACCTGCACTATTTCAACTCTTACGCCGCGACTTACGGCTCGCTCGGCGCAATTATGATTCTGATGTTGTGGTTGTATATTACCGCTTTGGCGATTATTATCGGCGGCGCGATAAACGCTATTCTGGATGAATTTTCGCAGGGTAAATATACCAAAGAAGACCGTCCGAACAGAGCGGAAAACGAGCAGGCGAGAGAGGAGGCCGAAAAAGAGGAATCGAATCAGGAAAATGCCGACTCCGAAAGCAAAGCTAAACCGATTGGCGAACCGGCAAAAACTACGGGAAATTCAGGCTTCTCAAAAATTGGTAAAAACGCGCCCGTCGAAGAAAAATCCTACGGGAAAATGGTTGTCGGCGGAATTTTAGGCGTTCTCATTAGTTTATTTTCAAATAAAAAAAATAAGCCTTAAATAATTTATGTCTTTAATGCTACAGGAAATTGCCGAGCAACCGGCGGTTTTGGAAAAAACCATTCAAGCCGAACGCGCAAAAGTCGAGCGGCTCGGCAAATTTCTTCGGCAGAAGGACGTTGATTTGATTGTTCTGGTCGCGCGCGGCAGCTCCGACAACGCCGCTCTTTTCGGTCGTTATCTGCTGGAAGTTACGACGGAA
>JALZOE010000334.1 GCA_030857325.1 Acidobacteriota bacterium | reverse complement strand
CCCATAACCGTTTGATAAACACGCGTTTCGAGCGGCGGAGAAGCCGACAGCCATTTTCTCAAAGCGTCAATTCGTTCGGGCGTTTTGTTCGTTTTTGCGTAAAGCTCGCTTAAAAAAGCAAACGCTTCGGCGTTTCGCATATCGAGACGGGCGATTTCCTTCCACTCGCCGATTGCTTTTTCCGTAAAAGCCGCGTCGGAAACAGCGCTGTTAAATTGACTTTTAATCGTGTAAAGACGCGCCAGTATAAGATGACTGCCGTAATTGTCGGGACTGATTTTGACGGCGGTTCTCGCCAGTGAAATCGCTTCTTCGACGCTCTCCGTCGTCGTGTTCAAAATCAATTCCGCCAAAACTGTGTAGGCTTCGGCTAAATTCGGGTCGAGTTCGATTGCGGTTTTGAGCGCTTCTTTGGCAAGCTGCGCCGTGTTTCCGACTCGCGGCGCGCGGCGGCGCGGGCTTCTCAGATTCCACAATATGCGCTGTCCTTCCAACAATTTAGCGAGCGCCTGCTCGCGCTTTCGGCGTAAAACTTCCGAAGTTTCCGCTGAATCGGCAGATTTCGGCGCGGAGCTTATATTTGTTTGCGGAAACACGGCGGGCGAGCAAAACAGAACGAGTCCGGCGAGCGCGGCAATCTTTGTTTTCATTAAAAAATCCCCTTAAACCTTTTCCAAATTTGCGACGATTTTGCGCCAGACCGATTTGCGCGGAAAATTTATGACAAAAACAATCAGAGAAACCAGACCGGCGCGAAGCACGTCGTTTTTAGAGCCGTTTTGCAAAGCTATTACCACGCCGACGACGGCGATAATTTCCGCCATCGAACCCAAAATAATCGAGTTTGTCTGCAATTTTCCCAAAAGTCCCGAAACGCCTTTTAATAATTTCACGTCTCTTAATCTTTCCCATTTCAAAAAAACGCGGCGCAAAACAAACGCTCCGACGGCGATAAAAATAATTGCTACCCACAAAGGTGTCAGAGAATCCGAATCGACCGGATTCTCCGCGTCTTTAATAAAAAACCAGCACGCGGCAATCAATGCCGCGGCTGTCCAAATCTGCGCGAAATAAATTATCGCCGTCGTGCGGTAACGTTTATTGAGTTCCGAAAGGCTTTCTGTTGAAATCACGTCCATATATTTTTAGCCTTAACTAAAAAACTAAAATTTATTTCTGCGATTGTTTTTGAGTCTGCGAAATAACCGTCGTCAGGGATTTAGGAATTTGCGACGCCGGAATATCGCCTTCGTTTTCGATAATCTGGTCAATCAGTTCAAATTTCGTTTTGTCGAAATTGTCAGTCATCAAGACGCCGTTCTTATCAATCGTTAAAGGATAAATGCCGAAAAGCTCGTTTTTGAAGTTGGCGAAAAACGATTTCTTTTCCGGCGGCAGAACTTTGGTTCGCTCCGGGTTCGGTTCGGGAACAGACGAACCGATTACCTGCAACTGTTCTTTGGCTTTTTCGACGTAACCGCTGTTCGGATAATCGCGAACGAGCGTTTGAAAATATTTCGCCGCCTGGTCGGTTTCCTCTTCGATTAAGTAAGTAACCGCCAGCCGGTAAAGCGCTTCGTCCATAAAAGTAAAATTCGGATATTTATCCAAAATTTCGCGGTAACGCGACTGCGCGCCTTTCAAGCCGCCCTTTTTCTGGTTAACCGAGAGAGTATAGTAATAATTGGCGATATAAAGATTATGCAGTCCGAGATTATCCTGAACTTCTTCGAGACGCTGTTCGGCATCTTTAATCAAAATCGTGTTCGGGTATTGCTGAAGCAAAGCTCTGAGACGCTGTTCGGCGCGTTTGGCGTGTGTCGAATCGCGGTCGGGCAAACCGATTTGCCGCATCGATGATTCGGCAATTTTCAGCAGAACGCGGTCGGCGAGCGGGTGCGTCGGGAAAAACGTCAGCCAGTCCTGATAACCTTGAGTCGCCTGAATCAACGCGCTGGTCGAGCCTTCCAGATAAAACGAATCGGCGACGGCGAGCTTTGCCATCGGCAGATACGGCGAATCGGGATACGTCGTAATAATCGTCTGAAACAGCAATCTGCCGACATCGTAATTATTTTTTCTGACTTCGCGCGTGGCGACGATAAAAAGTTCCTTGTCGCGTCCGGGCGTAACCGTTCCGATTAGTTCTTCAAATTCGTCGGTGCCGCCGCCGAATATTCCTAAAAACTTGCCCTTCTTTTTCGGTTCGCGCGGTTTTCCGACATTCGATTCGACGTTTGACCGCGCACTCGCCGTTTCGGTCAAAGTTTTATCGATTCTCGACTGTAAATCCGCAACCGAAGTTTCGAGCTGGTCAATTTCGCTTATTTCATATTTTTCCGAACGGTCGATTTTTCCGCGCAGACCGGTAATTTCCGACTGCGCTCGCGAGGCTTCTTTGTCCAGACTTTTTAACCGGCTGACGGGCGTCTCAGGCGAGTTTTTGTCGTCTTTTTTAGATTTGTTACCCGAGCCGTCATCCTTAAACGCGGAGATTGCGCCGCCGACCGAACGCCGCAGCGAATTTAACTTCTGACTCGCCACTTCCAGACGCTGTGCCGGCGAACCCTCGCTCGTTTTGTTTTGCTGCGCCGTCGCGCCTGCGACAAAACTAAAAACAATCATCAAACTTAAAATTACCGCTTTATTTTTACTGAAAAACATATTTACCTCTTTATTTAACGGAAAATAACGGAAAACGAAAAATACTATTTAC
Organism: Acidobacteriota bacterium; assembly: GCA_030857325.1. Classification (GTDB taxonomy): domain Bacteria; phylum Acidobacteriota; class Blastocatellia; order Pyrinomonadales; family Pyrinomonadaceae. The sequence goes on along the minus strand of JALZOE010000334.1, from coordinate 1,240 downwards.
TGCTTAATTTTTCATTCCGCATTTTTATTTTCTGCATTCTTCAAACCCAAATCGTTGCCGTTTCAATCAATTCCCGAACCGCTTCCGCCGGTTTACCCTGACCGAAAACTGACGAACCGGCGACGATAATTTCCGCACCCGATTCGACCGCTTCGGCGATATTATTTTTCCCGATTCCGCCGTCAATCTCGATTCTGGTCGGCAAATCGCGCTCCTTTATCATCAGGCGCAGGCGGCGCAGTTTATCGACCATCGCGGGAATAAACTTTTGCCCGCCGAAACCGGGATTGACCGACATCAGCACGACATAATCGGCAAAGGGCAGCGCTTCTTCCAGAGCGACGAGCGGCGTTGCCGGATTTACGGCGACGCCCGATTTTCCGCCCGCTTCGCGAATCGCCGTCAAAGTGCGCTGCAAATGCGCGTCGGCTTCGACGTGAACCGAAACCATATCCGCGCCCGCTTCGACGAATTTGACGGCGTAGCGGCTCGGCTTCTCAATCATTAAATGCGCGTCGATAATCAAATTCGTATTTTTGCGAATCGATTCGACGACCGGCAAGCCGAGTGTGATATTCGGCACGAAATGCCCGTCCATTACATCGACGTGCAAAACGGTCGCTCCGCCCGTTTCGCACGCCTGAATTTCTTCCCCCAGACGCGTAAAATCCGCCGATAAAATTGAAGGAGCTATTTCAAACATTTATATTTCAGCTTTTTTATATTTCAGCTTTCGTGTCCGCCGTAAATTTTTACTTTTTGCTTTGTTGCAAAAACAAAACCGCTCGTTGCTTAAATCGTAACGCTTCGAGAAGTTTTTCCGGGTCAAACGTCGCCGCCCGGAGTTTTTGCCGCCGCCGGTTTAGTTTCGGTATTCGGCTTTTTCTGCTCTGGCGGATTCGTCGCTTTATTTGTGTTAGCCGCGGGGGTTTTGCCGTCTTTCGATGAATTTGCGTTCGAGTTTGTTTTATTCGAGTCGGCGGAATTTGTATTCGAGTTGCTCGCGCTGCTGCTCAAAACATCCCGCGTCGTCGAAGTTTTCTTTTTGTTTGAATTTGTATTGGCGTTTGCTTTACTCGACTTTTTCGGTTTATCGGAAATTAGTTCTTCAATTTTTTCGGTGTCATCCTGCTCGTTCGATTTTTTAATCGTCGCCGGCGCTTCTTCGCCTTCCGGGTTTGTTTTGCTGGTTACGACCAGAATCATCTGCCCGGTTTTCACCGTGTCGCCGGCTTTCGGA
>JALZOE010000041.1 GCA_030857325.1 Acidobacteriota bacterium | reverse complement strand
CATATCGGATGTGGTGATAGAGATTGCCAGTGGTTTGCACAATCTCCGGGTTACATTTCGACAACCAATGCAAACCATTGATATTACTGATGATAAGGAATTATCTTATTTCCGATAATGTCTATTCTGCAAACAATCGTCATTGACGCGGCGGCAAAAGGAAAAAATTCGTTCACCACACAATTTGTCGAATTTGAAATTGTCGAGTAATCAGTCTTAAATTTTCAACTCATTTCCAGGTTTAACAGCGAAAAATGTTAAACTTGGATTTTCTTTTTTATGGACATCATAGTCGGCACGGCAGGACATATCGACCACGGAAAAACTTCGCTCGTCAAAGCTCTGACGGGCGTTGACGCCGACCGTCTGCCCGAAGAAAAGCTGCGCGGAATCACGATTGACATTGGTTTCGCCGAACTCGATTTGGGCGATGTCCACGTCGGTTTCGTCGATGTTCCCGGACACGAAAAATTCGTCAAAAATATGCTCGCCGGCGCTTCGGGAATCGATGTCGTCGCGCTCGTCGTCGCCGCCGACGAAGGCGTGATGCCGCAAACGCGCGAGCATTTTGAAATCTGCCGTCTGCTCGGAATAAACAGCGGTTTAATCGTTTTGACGAAAACCGATATGATTGACGACGCCGAACTACTTGAATTCGTCAAACTCGACGTTGCCGAACTTGTCGAAAACTCATTTTTGGAAAACGCGCCCGTCGTTTGCGTCAGCGCCAAAACCGGCGCGGGCATCGAAGATTTCAAAAAAACTCTGCGCGCCGTTTCTCTGCAAATTCCCGCCCGAAAAGATGAGATTGTCGCGCGTCTGCCGATTGACCGCAGTTTTTCCGTCAAAGGATTCGGCGCGGTAGCGACCGGAACGCTTCATTCGGGCGAAATAAGCGAAGCCGACGAGCTGGAAATTTTTCCCGCTCAAAAAAAAGTGCGCGTTCGCGGGTTGCAAACTCACGGCAAAGCGGTTAAATCGGCTCATTCTGGACAGCGGACGGCGATAAACTTGGGCGGTATCGACCGTGCGGAAATTGAGCGCGGAATGCTTTTAACTTCGCCGAACGTCCTGCGCCCGACGCAGGTTTTCGACGCGGAAATCGAAGTTTTAAAGTCCGCGCCCCGCGCTTTAAAGTCGCGCCAGCGTGTGCGCGTTCACATCAGCACAATCGAGGCTTTAGCTAGAGTTCAGGTTCTCAATGAGACAAACGAAATCGCGCCGGGCGCAAAGAATTTCGCGCAATTGCGGCTGGAAATTCCAATCGTAACCATTTCCGGCGAAAGATTTATCGTGCGCGGTTATTCGCCGCAAACGACGATTGCGGGCGGAAAGGTTTTAGATAATTCAGCCGCGAGACATCGACGCAAAGATATGGAAACCGTTCGCGCTTATCTGCAAAATCTGTTAAAAACCGAACACGATAAAGCGCGGCGGATAAAACTTTTTCTCGAAACCGCCAACGAAAACGGTTTGACTTTCGCCGATTTGCGGGCGCGAACCGGCTGGTTATCCAACATTTTGCGCGAAGCAATTCGGGAAAACATCGAAAAAAAAGCGGTTATCGAAGCCGAAAATTTTTATGTCGCCCGCACGCCGTTTGAAAATTTGAAATTAAAAACACTGGCGCAAATCGAAAATTTCCACCGGCGCGAACCGCTCGCGCGCGGAATCGGGCGCGAAACGCTGCGCGAGCAGATTTTTTCGCGCGTCGCGCCGCAGATTTTCAAGGTAACGCTCGAATCGCTGGAAAAAGAAAATAAAATCATCGCGGAAAAAGATTTCGTCCGTCTCGCCGCGCGCACTTTTGAAATTTCCGGCGACGAACAAAAGGCGCGCGAGCGGCTCGAAAAAATTTACAAAACGGCGCAAATGGCTGTTCCGACGCTTGCAGGCGCTTTAGCAGAAGCGGCGCGGCACACGAATTTAAGCAGTGAACACGCCCGCAAGGTTTTTCAGATTTTGCTTAACGCGGGCGAAGTTATCAAAGTTACCGAAGATTTTTATTTTGCGGCGCAAGCAATTAAAGATTTAGAAAATAAATTAAAGGATTTTGCCGCGAAAAGCTCCGACCGACTGATAGACGTTGCGGCGTTCAAAAACATTGCCGGAATCTCGCGCAAATACGCCATTCCGCTACTCGAATATTTCGACCGCGAACGAATCACCAGACGCGCGGGCGACAAAAGACTGATTTTATAACGAATGAAAAAATTTCTGACGGCAAAATGGCAGGATTTGGTGATGGCGAATTATGAAATCGAACCGTCGCTTTTAAATGATTTTTTGCCGAAAAACACGAAGTTGGATTTTCACGAGGGGAAATGCTACATCAGCCTTGTCGCCTTTAACTTTGTGAACACAAAGGTTTTGGGTCTGCCGATTCCCTTTCATGCGAATTTTGAAGAAGTAAATCTGCGCTTTTATGTCAGACGCGAAACCGAAAATGAAATCCGGCGCGGCGTTGTTTTTGTCAAGGAAATCGTGCCGCGCCGGGCGATTGCCGTCGTCGCCCGAACTTTTTACGGCGAGCCTTATGAAACGTGGAAAATGGGACACGAACAAAGCGAAAATGAACTCGCTTATTTCTGGTCGAAACTCGATTGTCATAATAGTATTTCAATAGAAATCGGAGAAAATCTCGGCGTTCCGGCTGAAAATTCGCACGGCGAGTTTATCATCGAGCATTATTGGGGCTATACGAAACGCGGCGCGAATCGAACGGACGAATACAAAGTCGAACATCCGAAATGGGAATTATACGATATTAATTATGCTGAAATTGACGTAGATTTCGGTTATACATACGGCGAACGATTCGCGTTTTTGTCCGAAACGCAGCCAGATTCGATTTTGCTGGCGAAAGGTTCGGAGATTTCAGTCTATAAAGGTGAAAAAACGAGTTAAATGGCAATAATCGGAATCATCGCAATCGCGGAAAATTACGCTATCGGCAAAGACGGAAAATTGCCGTGGCATTACCCAGCTGATTTAAGGTTTTTTAAGCAGACGACTTCGGGAAACGCGGTTGTAATGGGCATAAACACTTGGAAATCAATCGGCAAAACTCTGCCGAATCGTTTAAATATCGTTTTGAGCCGTGCCGAAAATATCGAAAACCGACCCGATGTTTTGCTTTTGAGAAGCGAGGTTGAAGTTTCCGCTCTCGCAAAATATTTAAACTGCGATTTGTTTATTATCGGCGGCGCGAAAACTTATGAAAACTTTTCCGGTTTAATCGAAAAATGGATTGTTACCGAAGTTCCGGTAAAGATTGATGACGCCGACACTTTTATGCCGCCGGATTTTTTAAGCGGTTTTGAAATAAAGGAATTAAAAGAACTCGAAGATGAACTGCGCGTGAAAATTTACGAAAGAATCTAGATTGTGTTGACATTTGACAAGCAAAGGAACGCGGACTTCAGTCCTCGCGTTTGTGCGGAGAAATAGAGAGCGCGCGAATCAATATCCCGATTTGAATTCAAAATCAGATTCTTCCGCCGCCTTTAAATTATTCGCGCCGCCGTTTGCGACTAAAGTCCGCGCTCCTTCGACACAACCCAGCTTTATTTTTTGATACGAAAAATCGAGCGCCGACATTTGTCGTCGAATGCCGGCGCTCGATTTATGAAATCAACCGTCGGAGATTCTATTTTTGAGAATCTTTTGCGTTCTGCTTTTGTTTATCGGTCAAAATCACGCCCATTTTTTCGAGCGTAACCTGATTGAGCGTGCCGGTCGATTTTATCTGGTTGTCGGTTTGAAATTTCTTTAAGCCTTCGCGCGTCGCGTCGTCGAGTTTGCCAGTTTCTTCGCCCGCATATATTCCCTTTGTTTCCAACAACTTCTGAGCCTGCATTATCTGGTCTTTAGTGGCGCGGAAAATCCCGCGTTTCGGCTTGTCGGATTTGTCCTTTTTATCGTCGGCGACGGCATACGAAGCGGGCGAAACGGGAGTTTGCTTCTGCGCGTCGGTTAATGTAACGCCCATTTTTTCGAGCGTTGCGCGGTTGAGTGTGCCGGTGTTTTTCAGTCCGTTCGCGTTTTGATAGCTTTTAATGGCGGCGCGCGTGTCGTCGTCGAACTTGCCGGTTTCCGCGCCCGCGTATAAATTTTTTTCCTTTAACGACTTCTGCACCGTCAAAATTTGTTCCTTGTTGGCACGAAAAATTTGTCTTTTCGGTTTGGCGTCGGTTTGAGTATGGCTACTGCCGGATGCGGCGGTGGTTTGCGCGTTAATCGAAACGCCGAACAAAAGAAACGCGATTAAAACGAATATACTTTTTTTCATTTTTTCTCCTTATCATTAGAGTTTTAGTTTAAAATAGCAGCGATTCAAAAATAAAATCCGCAAACAAAGGACGAATTTATCTTTTCGGTAGAATTGCCGACGATGGAATTGTTGTTAGAAAGTATTAGACTAAATCGTAAAACCTGTCAAGACTTTTTTGAAAAATCCGGCATTATATGAGCGAAAATCTTTAAGAAGTTACGCAGTTGAATACAGAAATGCGTGCGGATAAGGTTATAAATACTTCGCACACTTGCTTTCGTGCGTGTTTCCGTATTCGATATTTGATTTACAAATCGCTCTGTTTAATGTCAGAATTGAAAACCTGATATGAAAAGCCTTTTTACCGCTGCATTTTTGATTTTAAGCTCTACCGTTTTCACATTCGGGCAACAGCGACCGCTGCTCACCGAAGACGTTGACACGACGCCGGAAGGCGCAATCGAATTTGCGGCGGGCGTCGATTTCCTGCAAAACGCAAAATTTCCGCTTTCGGGTTTAAAAGGCGATTTAACGCGCGTCGGCGATGTTCGTCTCACAGTCGGTTTCGCCTCGAATGTCGAGTTTCAAATCGAAGGCGTTCTGCAAAATTTTCTGGCGGTAAATTCGGCAACAAATCCCGCGCCGATTCCTTTGAACGTCGTCGGAAACTCAACGCGCGACACAGGCGATTTTACGCTTTCGACAAAAATAAAACTTCGCAATGAAACGAGCAATCTGCCCGCCGTCGGCTTTAAGTTCGGTTTTCAAATGCCGAATACCGACCAGGCGCGCGGCATCGGGACAAATCAAATCAATGTTTTCGGCAAGGTTCTGGTGCAGAAAAAATTTGGGAGACAAACGGGTAAAGAAGCTCGTTTCAACACTTTCGGCAATCTCGGTCTGGCAATTATGACCGCACCGATTGAGCGTTTCACGCAAAACGACGTTCTTCTTTACGGTCTGGCAGGGATTTACCGCGCGAACGACAGCGTAAATATTGTCGGCGAAATCAACGGGCGCGCCAGCACCAGACGAGGCAGCGCGCCGCTCGGAACGGAAAGCGTCGGACAACTGCGCCTCGGCACGCAAATCAAGGCGTCGGGTTTGCGTTTCGACACCGCCGCCATCTTCGGTCTGACAAAATTCAGCCCGCGAACCGGCGTAACTTTCGGCGTAACGTATCAATCGCCGAGCATTTTCACACCTGCAAAATAATGGTTAGTTGTCAGTTGTCGAAAATAAAAGTTCCGCATTTAATCTCACAATCTAAAATCGATGATTTATCGGCGAATTTCCTTTTCCTATATTCGGCGCGGTGCGGATAGCTTCGGTTACGAATCGTTTCGCCGTTTCGACCGATTTAATTAAATCATTTCCTAAAGCCAAATTCGCCGCAATCGCCGCCGCCAGCGTGCAGCCCGTTCCGTGCGTCCGGTTTGTTTCGATAAATGCGGCTTCAAAAACGTGCAAATCGTCGCCGGTAAATAAATAATCTTTTGCTTTTCGTCCGTTGTCTTTCGTTCTTCGCGGATTGATTGATTTCGAGTTTCCGGTTTCAAGTTTCGCCTTTTCTTCCGAATCCAAAATCGAAAATCCAGAATCCGAAATCGGATTATGTCCGCCTTTTATTAAAACATTTTTCGCGCCCAGAGATTGAATGATGCGCGCCGCCGTTTCGATGTCTGATTCGCTTTTGATTTTCATTCGCGTGATTCTTTCGGCTTCCGGCAAATTCGGCGTAACGATTTCGGCGAGCGGAAAAAGTTTTTCGATTAACGAGCGGAGCGCCGCGTCGTCAATCAAATCAAAGCCCGAAGTTGAGCGGATTACCGGGTCAACCACCAGATTTTTCAAGTTGTTTTCTTTGATTATTCGCGCCGTCTCTTCGATAATTTCCCGGGTCGGAAGCATTCCGGTTTTGAGCGCGGCGATTTCAAAATCTTCGACGAGCGGCTGAACCTGTCCGCGCACCGATTCGGCGTTTTGATGAACCGCGCCGAAAACCGCGCAGGTATTTTGAAAAGTCAGAGACGCGACGGCGGCAGTCGCGAAACAGCCGAATGCCGTAAAAGTTTTAACGTCGGCAATAATTCCCGCGCCGCCCGACGGGTCGAGTCCGGCGATTGTCAGACAGATTTTGGGTTTCGGATTTTCGATTGCGGATTGGCTTTTGTTCATAAAATTCGATTGGGTTGTCGAAACGCAAAAGAAAAGTTGCGGACAAAAGCGTTGGAATTATCGCGCCGCGCCGGTATTTATCAAATGATTTTGTGCTTTTTAAGTTTTGCCATTACCCAAAAGAAAAACCACGTTCCGCCGCCGATTACGAAGGCGATTGTCAATAACCCCATTGCCCAAAAGACAACAATCTTTGTCATTTCCTGCTCTCCTGCAATTGGATGGACGGATTACTGCCGCCGCCTAAAACAAGCGTTCCCTGATGTTTAGACCATTCGGCGGCTATCTCTTTCTGCATTTCGAGTTTGCGGATTTCGAGCAGCGCCGGATTTGCGTAAGTGGCGGCTTCAACCTGCTTTCTTTCGGCGTCGATTCGGGAAGCCTCGAGCGCGGCGGTGGCGGCTTCTTTGAGTTTTTGATTGGCGACGACCTGTGAAGCCGCCTGCTCGATGCGGTCGTCCAGAAAATCAGGTCTGCCCAAAATTTGAACCGATTCTAAGTCAAGGTAAAGCTGGCTGGAAAATATCGGGACGAGTTGTTCGCGGATTCGATTTTGAATCGCTTCCTGATTGGCGAGTATGCCGTAAGCGTCGAATTCGGCGATGGCGTTTTTCGTTTCGGTATTAACCTGTCCGTTGAGAATCTGTGTTAAACGGGCTTCACGGTCTGACGCGTTCATTCCGAATTTACGAACGTAGGCTTCGATAGCTTCGTTTGAATTTGCCGTGCGATACGTAACCGAAACTTTTAAGGGCAGCGCGGCGTTGTCTTTGCTCGACGCCGTAACGGTAACTTCATTTGTTTTAGCCTGGAGCGAAACCGGATAATATTTATCCCATAGAACATTCCACGAATAGACGCCGCCCGAATCGGGGCGAATAACCATATCGATGCTGTCGTTGACGGTTCGCACCTGAACCGTTCCTTCTTCGGCTGTAACCCAACAGCCGGCTTGAGTTAAAACTAATAAAAGCACCAGCAAAACGGTCGATTGTGTTTTTTTCATTTTTTCTCCTTTTACTTTCACACTATACGTTTCGACGAGTCTTTGAGTTCCCGAATCGTTTTTGCGATTCCCGCCGAATTTGGACGCTGACTCAATTTACGGTTAATTTTCTTAAATTTTCCGCGTTGTTCAAAAACCGAATCGCCGCAAAACCGCTCGCGCCGTTTTCCAAAACCGATTTATAATTGTTTTCGTCAATTCCGCCGAGCGCAATAATGGGAAAAGGTTTTAATCGTTCGCAAACTTCGCGCAGTTTTTCCAAACCCTGCGGCGCGCCGAATTTTTCCTTGTCCGGCGTCGGAAAAATCGGGCTGAACGTAACGAAATCAGCCGCTTGTCGTCGGGCGATTTCGGCTTCTTCATTAGAGTGAACGGACGCGCCGACGATAAAATCCGGCGGAAAATTGCGGCGAATAATTTTGACGGCGAGCGAGCGGGCGGTTAAATGAACGCCGTCGGCGCGGGCGGCAAGCGCAATGTCGGCGCGGGCGTTGACGAGAATTTTAGTCTCGGTTCGGCTGGCGATTTTTGCCGCTTCCAAAGTGAGTTCAAAAACGAGCCGCGCCGGAAGATTTTTTTCGCGAATTTGAACAAGTGAAATCTTCGCGTCGGCGGCGATTTTTACGAGATTGAGAATTTTCCTTTTCTCTGCGGCAAAGTTTTCCGCCATCGTTTTTCCTTCGGTTATCAGGTAAATCAAAGGCTTGCGGTAAAAAATTTCCTCGCGGTTCACTAATGTTATTTTATTTCCTTGCCCGCGAGCATTTGCACGTTTTGTTTAAAGTGCGCTATTTCCCAGAAGGCGAAAAAGAGATTCAAAATGCCGAGACCGGAAACCGCCCCGCGAAACCAACCCGAAGCGACGACCGATTGCAGAAACGTCAAGCCGGTTTTCCGAGCCGCCAGCGCGAGCAGATAATTGTTTCCCCAATCGCTGATTGCGCCGACATTTACCCACGGCAGAACGGTCAGAAGAATTCCGGCTATCAGAAATAATAAAACAAAAAAAATGACGGTCAGTTTTTCAACCATACCGTCAAAGTATAACGCTTTAGAACGAGTTTAAACAAACCGTTTGAAGATTAAGGGATCTGATTGCTTTCGCGCAAAGCGTCGAGGCGCTGGCTGACGTTTCGATAATCGACATCTTCGGCGTAGAGCTTTTCAAAATACTCGACCGACTTTTCTAAATCGCCGCCCCTCTCGTAGGCATCGGCTATTTCATAATACAGGGCTTGAATTTCTTCGGCGTCGAGATTCGGCGTCTCCAGCCCGCGTTTGAACCACAACAAAGCCAGGTTCGGCATTTGTTTTTCCATAAAACAATGTCCCAGAAGATTGGCGCATTGAAAAAATCTTCCGGTTCCGTCGTCTATTTTGATTAGTCCGAGCGCATTTTGAAATTCGCGGATGGAATCTTCCATCAAACCCATTTCCTTATAGGCGATAGCCATTTGGTAATGCGTTTCGTAATCGTCGCCGGTCGATTCGTTTTCCGTTAAATCAAATTCGTCCTTTAACTCGTCGAGCGTTTCAAATTCGTCCTTTAACTCGTCGAGCGTTTCAAAGGCTTTTAGATTCGGCGATTCTTTTGCGTTTCCGTTTTCATTGATTTGCGCCGGAAGATTTTCGGCGGCGGAAGATTGAAATGTTTCGTTCACTTGCAGGCGAAGTTTTTCAATTTCTTCACGATTTCCAAATTCCGCTTCGAGTGCCGTTAAGGATTTTTCAGCCAAATCCTTATAACCCTGCGCGATATAAAAATCGATGCTTTCGACTTCCTTTTGCAGCTTTATTTCGTCGGCGAAACTGCCGTCGCCGTCGGCGATTTCGGCGGGCGACTCAAAAGCGGAAAATTCTTCGGCTGGCAGCGGGTTTTCCGCCGCGTCCGGCTGAATCGTTCCGGTGTAAAAATCAAATTCCTTGACGTTTTCCGGCGAATCGTTTTCGATTAAATCTTCCGCCTCGTAAGCGAAGGAATCGGCGTCGTCGGCAAAATCAAATTCGCTGTAGGCGTATGAAACGTCTTTGCTCTCGACATCGACATCATTGTCGGCGGCAGCAAAATTTTCAAATTCGGGAATCTCGCCTGCATTTTCTTTAACCGCGAATTGGTTTTCATCGACGACCTCGGCGTCTTCAAATTCGTGAGAGCCGTTTATTTCCTGAAGACGCTGAGCATAACCGCCTTCGTGCGGTGAAATCATTACGAGCTGCGCGAGCGCGTATCCTTCGTCTTCGATTGATTCGTTTATTCGCCCGACTTCGGCTAATCTTTCAAGCGATTGTTTAAGCTGTGTTTTGTCGCGCTGCCAGCCGTAGTACCTTACAAGAAGCCGCAGAGCGTTTATATGTTCGGGATTCTGCGCCAGATTTCGTTTGTCCAGGTCAGAAAATCCTGCGCCTGCCCACCGACCAGCAGATGCTCGGAAGAAATCGAAAGAATGCGCGCGGCGGCGTCCAAATCGTTGTTTTTTATGTAGATTTTGACGAGTTCGAGAAACTTCGGATAATTTGCCGGTTCCTGTTCGACAAGTTTGACAACCGTTCGTTCCGCTTCCGCCGGATTGTTCATATCGATATAGCAATCGACGAGCAGGTAGAGAATATCGCGGTTAAACGGCTGTTCGGCGAGAATATTTTCCAGCGTCTGCGCCGCGTCGTCGGCAAATCCCAAACCGATTTGCGCTTTGACCAGACCGTTCAGCGCGCGCAGGTAATTCTTTTTAACTTCCAGCGATTTTGTGAATGCCGAGAGCGCCGCTTCGTATTTTTTCTGCTTGAGAAATCTCAAACCGGCTTCGGTGAACGATTCCGCCGCTTCGTCGAATTGTTCTTCCTGCCAGCAGACATCGGCGATTTTCAGATAAATGTCGGTGTTGTTCGGGTCGAGCTGCGCGATTTGCTTCCAGACGGACAAGGCTTCGATTTTTTGTCCTCTGCGCTGGTAATTTTCGGCGATTGTCGTGTAATGAGCGCGCGCTTCGGCGACCGAACCTTTCAATTGATAAAGCTGCGCCAGTTTTTCCGAAATTTCGATTGAATTCGGATGAAGACGCGCGATTTTGTTATAGACGGCAATCGCTTTATGAGCAAAACCCTGTTTGCCGTAATGCTCGGCGACCTGCGTATAACAGTGGACGGCTTCCTTGCTCTCGGAATTTTTTATGTGCAAATCGCCTAAAATGTTCAGCGTGCTGAAGTCTTTCGGGTCGTTTTCGACTATTCTTTTGTATTCGCTGATTGCCGCGCGGATTTTGCCCTGCGATAAAAATCGCTCGGCGTTTCGCATTGTTTTTGTTTTATCGAAACTCATTTTGAATAAAATGCCCTTTTAGAGTTTGAATTTATTGAAAAAGCTGAGAGAGAAAAAATGCCGGTAAGGTTTGATGTCGAAGATTAAATCCCGCTTAATCTCGAAAATTAAATGAAGCCTGTGCGTAATTCATTTTTGTTAAAAATTATCATTGTTAGGTTTAGAGGCGGGCAGTAGCCCGCCTTCCGTTGATGTCCGCGAATAGCGGGCAGCAGCCCGTTTCTAAACCATTGATATTA
>JALZOE010000333.1 GCA_030857325.1 Acidobacteriota bacterium | reverse complement strand
CCGCCGAGCCGTCCGACATCTGCGAAGCGTTGCCAGCCGTTATCGTTCCTTTGACGTGAAACGCCGGTTTCAATTTCTGCAAGCCTTCCGCCGAAGCGTCGTAGCGCACGCCTTCGTCAGTATCGAAAACGATTTCTTTGCGCCGCGCGCGACCTTTTTCATCGAGTTCGTCAACCGAAACATTTAACGAAACTATTTCATCTTTAAATTTGCCGGATTTTATCGCTTCCGCTGCTTTGCGGTGTGAATTCAAAGAAAATTCGTCCTGTTCTTCGCGTGAAATCGCGTATTTTTCGGCGAGCGCTTCCGCCGTTAAACCCATATTCAGATAATAATCGGGATACGTTTCGACCAGTTCGGGATTCGGGCGAATGACGGTGCCGCCCATCGGAATCATCGACATCGTTTCCAGACCACCCGCGACGATAACGTCCGCGCCGCCGGTTTTAATTCTGTCCGCCGCAATCGCAATCGTCTGCAAACCCGACGAGCAGTAGCGATTAACCGTCATCGCCGAAACTTCCGGCGGCAACCCGGCGCGAATCGCCGCCGTCCGCGCCACGTTCATTCCCTGCTCGGCTTCGGGAAACGCGCAGCCCATAATTACGTCGTCAATCAGCGACGCGTCCAGGTTTCCAGCGCGATTAACCGCTTCCCGAATCGCCGCCGCGCCCATCTCGTCGGGACGAGTATTCTTCAAAGTTCCCTTCGGCGCTTTCCCGACCGCCGTCCGCACCGCTGATACGATAACTGCTTCTTTCATAATTTTTACCTTTTATTCAAATAAATCTAATGCTTTATCATTCCAATTGTGATTAAAATTTGTCCACGTTTTATCAGCTACTGGAAAATTCTTTCGGCAATATCCACGTTTTAATTCAAAATCAAAAACTGCGTGTGGATAATCATCAATTAAAAGAAGAGATTTCAATTCATCCTTAGACCAAATAATTTTAACCAATGACAGAATATTTTTGTCTCCTGCTTCCTCAACATTATAAATATGCAGAGCATCTAGAATTTGATTTTCTTCTTGCCGATTTTCCAAAGCGTAGAAATAACCTGTTTGTCCGTTATCTTCAAAAACAACAGCGAATGAATTTTTAGTTGATTCGCTAACAATTACGATTTCTTCTCCAACTTTAATTTCTTGCTCAATTTTCAAAATCACAATTATTTCCCAATCTTTTGCTTCTGCTTTTCCAGCTCAATTCTCTCAATCACATCAACAACACGCGGATTTTTCGCCTGCAAAATTCGGTTTTGAATAAAAATCAAACTGTCTTTGGTGTTGAATTTGTAACCGTAATCAGCCAAAACCTTCATCACCTTCCAACGCTTTTCATTTAATTTGCGCGGCGGCTCGAAGAACGCGCCCATATCCGTCATCGGTTTCGCGCATTCGGGACATTTGCGCGGCGTCGCGTTTTCGTCTTTGGCGAAACTTTTGCGGCAGTCGAAACAAGCCCAATGCGTGAACATAATTTATTTTATATCAAGGCTTTAACCGAAAACTTTTTACAGCTTGTCGATTACCGGAAACCGCAAATTCGCGCCGCGCATATTTTATCTTTTTTCACATTCGCCTTTTAAAAAATTGAGACGACTTTTATTTGACGTAGTATAACTGAATGAGCATTCATTCAGCAAGAAAAATCCGAGAGATATTCGATAAGTTTATTGACGCGCCTTTGATTTATCAAGATTTTCGGCAGCATTTGAATCGATTACTAAAAATATATTTGCAAGGCGTTATCGATGACGAAACAAACGCACTCGTCCGTTTTGGAAATAAGGCTCGTCTTCAAACCAGCGGCTTAAAATCCGTTCGACGCGCGCGTCCGTGTCCCAGAGAATCAGTGTGTCAATTTTGTCGTTATCCGCCGCGAGAGTTGCTTCCAATTTTCTGAGATTATCGTCGAAGTTTTTACTATTCGGCTGATTTAGATAAAACATATTGTTTTCGGTGAAATCGAAAACGAACTGCCGGTGCGCGTTGTTTCTGGCAATGACCGGAAACAGGTAATAACCGAGTTCGTAATTGTCCAGAACCAGATTGTTTCGCCCGATGCCGTTATAATTATTCGTCTGCCGGATTGGATAAGCGGAAAATTTAATTTCCCTATCGACGACGACGACCGAAGCGATTGAATCGCCTTCGTCGATTGCTTTGCTCGCCGAGAAAAATTCAGCCGATATTTTATTCGAGTATAAAGCGTAATCCCAGAGCGCGGCGGTTTGAAAAACGACGACGAAAACAAGGCAGAACTGCGCGGCGCGCTTTAGCCGAACCGCGTCGCCGAATCTGAATAAAACGACGAAAAACAGCAAACCGCACAACAGAAATCGCTGGCGAATAATGCCGCCGTGAGTCAATGTGAAATCGTCGGGCGCAAATACGGCAATCAAAAGACTTCCCGCCGCCAAAACGACGAACGGAAAATACGGTTTCAACGAATCGATTTGTTTTCGGTAATAAATCCAAGTCGTTACAGCCAGCAGCGCAAAAGCGGCGAACAACCACAAAAGCGGCGTAAAAATTGCGAACGCGGCTGATACGTCGGGCGAAAACGGAAAAGTTTTGCGGCTGATGATGACGAACGGGTCGGCGGCTCTGATTTGCGTAATCCAGCTTGCAATCGAATACGGATTCGCCAGATTGCGCCAGACCGGAGAAAAACCGCCGCCGCCGCCGCTCAAATATTTGTAGGAAATTAGAAGCGGCGCGACGGGCAGAAAAGCGATTGCCGCGTAAATCAAAGTTCGTTTCAGATTCGGGCGCGAAACAAAACAGGTTATGACGAAAACGCCGCCCGCCAAAAAAGCGAAACTTATCAGATGGCTGAAATAAACGAAAACGACGAGCAGCGACAATATCAGGCAGCGCGGCAAATTCATTCCTTCGCGGCGGCGGAAAAAAAATCCAAGCGCGATTAAAAAACCAATGACGCCGATTATAAAATTATAAAATCCCTGAAGCCACAGCCAGTTAAATCCGAGCGCCGCGCCGATTAAAAAACTCGTCTTAATTCCCGCCTCGGAGCGCCCGACGATTTGGATTCTCAGCCAGCCGACGGCGGCGACAAATCCGGCGTAAGTGATTGTTACGAGTATCTTTGTGGCGACAAACGGCGAAAAAAAAAGCAGAAGAAAAACCAGCATCCAATGTCCGCTCGAATTTGGGACGGGAACGGCGTTGATTGCAAAAACGTCGGAAATCGTCGGGTTTTGCTTGAGTATTTCGAGCATCAGCGACGCGCTGTAAACGTGTCCCGAACCGTCCTGGTTGACGAAGTATGCGACGCTCCAGATTGGCGCGCAGGTTACGAGAATTAAAATGAAGTAAAATAAAATGATTCGGGCGTTTGGCGAAGACAAAAAAGCCATATAAAGATTCGGAGTAAAGTTTCTGCGTTTCGGTGAAAACAAGTATATCGGCAAAGATTGAAATTTCAAATCGGCTTTCGGGCGTTTAGAATCGGACGTTTTTTTGCTATGTTTAAGATACAGAATCGCGCCTGAAAAATTCCGTAACGATTTACGTCTGCAAACCGTGTATTTTTTTTGATTGAAGATGACCGAATACAAATTAAAAAACCTGAACGCTTATCCCGATAAAAAACTAAATTTCATTTTTCCGATTACGTTTTTGTGGAGTCTGGTTTTTATCGCGGTTCTGGTAGTGTTCTTATACGACCCCGACGCGCCTTATTCGCGCGACAATTATTACCTTTTGCCGTGGTGTCTGGTAACGGGCGTCGTCATTCTCGCGCCGAGCGCGTATCTGCTTTATAAAAAAGAATTCAATTTGTTTCACCCGCTCGTTTTCGCCGCCTGGTCGTATTTTTTCCCGGCGTTCGTTCTCGGCGGAATCATACTTTCGCTCGGACTTTCCCAACCTTATTTTTTGGCTTTCGTGCAGGACGAAAGATACAATCTGCCGCTGACGCTCTGTTATGTAA
>JALZOE010000040.1 GCA_030857325.1 Acidobacteriota bacterium | reverse complement strand
GCCCAGATTTGCAGCGGAAAAGCGATTTTATTAAAAATAATCTGCGGAATCGGTACGGTTATTTTCTGCGATTTAAAATAAAATCGGCGAGTTCGCTTAACAAATCCGTGTCTTTATCGATTTTTTTTAACGCGTCATCTGCCCGCGCCCGCACATTTTCGGCACGTTTTCGGGTTTCTTCGACGCCGTAAAGACTCGGATAAGTCGCTTTTGCCGCCGCCGAATCCTTGCCCGCCGTTTTGCCTAAAACTTCGGTCGTCTGTGTAACGTCGAGTAAATCGTCGGTGATTTGAAAAAGCAGACCGAGCTGCGCGGCGTAAGTTGAAATCGCTTCGAGTTCGTTTTCGCTTGCTTCGGCGATGATTGCGCCCGCGCGCGCCGCCGCGCCGATTAGCGCGCCGGTTTTGCTGTTGTGGATTTTTTCCAGTTCGGCGATTGAAAAAGTTTTTCTTTCGCCGTCCAAATCGAGTTGTTGTCCAGCGACCATTCCCGAAGGCGTTCCGGCGGCGCGCGCCAGTTCCGAAACTAATTTGACGCGCGCTTTCGCGCTTAATTTTTCATCTTCGGCAATTGCCTGAAAAGCCAAAGTCTGCAAAACATCGCCCGCTAAAATCGCCGTCGCTTCGTCAAATTTTATGTGGCACGTGGCGCGACCGCGCCGTAAATCGTCATTGTCCATCGCGGGCAAATCGTCGTGAATCAAAGAATATGCGTGAATCATTTCGATTGCCGCCGCCGTGCGAACAAGTTTTTTCTCATTCGCGCCGAAGGCTTTTCCGGTTGCCAGAACAAGCGCCGGACGAACACGCTTGCCGCCTGCAAACAAGCTCCAGCGAACGGCTTCGTGAAGTTTTGTCGGCTCGATTTGCACGTCGGGAACGAGTTCTTCAAGTTTTGCATCAACAATTTTCGCGCATCCGACGAAGAAGTTTTTTAAGTTAATCATTCCCGAAATTTAAGTTAATTTTTTTAAGATTTAATCTACATTATAAAATATGTGAATCAACATTAAAATGGCGATTCTCACCGGGAGCGCGGGCATCTTGCCCGCTATTAGAGCGCAGCAAGCGCGAACAGTCAACTTTATGAAACGACGCCGCTTCAATAAACGCGGTTTACGTCGCTATCGCGCCGTTTGCGAGCAAGATGCCCGCGCTCCGACTAATCGGCAATAATCGATTGCCGACGACTTGCAAAACCTTTTTCGGTTGTCTTGCGTATCAATAAAATCTACAATATAGATAAATTCAAACAAAAGTTTGCGTTTCAAATTTTCTCTGAAATAAAAAACTAAAAATAAGGAGTCCGCAATGAATTTCAAGAGCGTTTTTTTTACTTTGCTCGTCCTCGTTTCACTTATGACAACATTTGCTCCGGCGCAAAAAGCCGATAATCTGCCGCCGATTAAATACGAAGAATTTCGATTGAAAAACGGTTTGCGCGTGATTCTGCACCAGGACAAATCGACGCCGATTGTCGCCGTCAACGTCTGGTATCACGTCGGCTCGAAAAACGAAGCCGCCGGTCGCACCGGATTCGCGCATCTGTTCGAGCATATGATGTTTCAAGGCTCGAAAAACTACGACGCCGATTATTTCCTGCCTCTACAGGAAGCGGGCGCGAACATCAACGGCTCGACCAACTCAGACCGCACGAATTATTACGAAGTCGTGCCGTCGAATTTTCTCGAACTCGCGCTTTTTATGGAAGCCGACCGAATGGGCGGACTTCTCGAAGCGATGACGATTGAGAAACTCAACAACCAGCGCGATGTCGTCAAAAACGAACGCCGCCAGCGCGTCGATAATCAACCTTACGGAACAGCCGGAGAGCGCATCGGCGTAATTATGTTTCCGAAAGGTCATCCGTATAACTGGTCGGTCATCGGCTCGCTCGACGATTTGAGCGCGGCGTCGCTTGAAGACGTGAAAGGATTTTTCCGCCAATATTACGTTCCGAACAACGCGTCGTTAGTTATCGCCGGAGATTTCGACCCGAAACAGGCGAAAACGTGGACGGAAAAATATTTCGGCTCGATTGCCAAAGGCGCGGACGTAACGCGTCCGAATCCGGCGATGCCGAAACTTGCCAAAGAAACGCGCGTTTCGGTCGAAGACCCGCTCGCGCCGCTGCCGCGTGTTTCGATGGTCTGGCACAGCGTTCGGCAAGGCGACAAAGACGAAGCCGCGCTCGATATGCTCGGCTCGATTCTCTCGGACGGACGCGGCTCGCGTCTGCAAAGCAATCTGCAATTCGGCAAAGAATTGGTTCAGCAAATCGGCAGCGGCAACGGCACGCGCGAAGTCGCCGGAACTTTTCAAATTTCCGCGACGGCGCGGCAAGGCAAATCGCTTGAAGAAATCGAAAAGGAAATTAACATCGAACTCGAACGCGTTAAACAAACCGCGCCGAGCAGCGAGGAACTCGCCCGCGCTTTGAATCAAATTGAAACCGGCACGATTTTCGGTCTGCAAACCGTTCTCGGCAAAGCCGACGCGCTTAACGGCAACGCGGTTTTTTACGGCAAGCCCGACCGTTTTCAAGAGCAGTTGAACGAATATCGAAAAGTTACGCCCGCCGACATTCAGCGCGTCGCCAATACTTATTTGACCAACAATCGTCTGGTGATGACGTTCGCTCCCGGCAAAGCCGGCGCGCGCGGAGCGATGAACGCCGCCGCCAATCGTCCGACTTCGGTCAGCGACGACAAGAAAAAGAAAACGATGCCCGACGCGTCGAAACTGCCGCGAGCCGGCGCAGACCCCAGATTCAGTCTGCCGCCGATTGAAAAAACGAGACTTTCAAACGGCTTGGAAGTCTGGACGGTTCGCCAGACGGAATTGCCGATTGTGTCGATGAATATGGTCTTCAAAACCGGCGGCGTGTTTGAAGCGGCTGACAAATCCGGCGTTTCAACTTTGACGGCTGGTCTGCTCGACGCCGGAACGAAAACGCGCTCGGCGCTCGATATTGCAAACCGGAGACAAGCAATCGGCGCGTCGATAGGCGCGGGTTCGGGCTGGGATTCGAGCAGCGTTTCGCTCTCGACGCTGACGAAAAATATCGACCCGGCGCTCGACCTCTACGCGGACATTATCGTTAATCCGATTTTCCCTGAAAGCGAACTCGAATTGACTCGCAAACGCGCTTTAGGTTCATTTATTCAGCGCCGTTCAAACCCGAACATCATTGCCGGCACGGTTTACGACCGCGTTCTTTACGGCAAAAATCATCCATACGGCAGACAGCTTTCGGGCGACGAAGTTTCCATCAAAGGAATCACGCGCGCCGATTTGGTGCAATCGTATGAATCGACTTTCCGCCCGAACAACGCGGTTTTAATCGTCGTCGGCGACGTTGACCCGAAAACGCTCATGCCGAAATTGGAAAAAGCGTTTGCAAATTGGAAACCGGGCGCGATTCCGACCGGAACATTGCCCGAAGCGCAGCCGCTCGAAAAAGCCGGAATCTTTCTGGTTGACCGTCCGAACTCGGCGCAGTCGGTTGTTTCCATCGGTCAAATCGGCGTCTCACGCGACAACCCGGATTATTTCCCGCTTCAAGTGATGAACTCGATTTTGGGCGGACAATTTTCGGCTCGCGTCAATATGAATCTGCGCGAAGACAAAGGCTACACATACGGCGCGCGCACCGGCTACGTTTATCGTCGCGGCGCGGGACCGTTTTCGGCTTCGGCTGACGTGCAGACGGCGGTTACGAAAGAATCGGTCATCGAATTTTTGAAGGAAATCAACGGCATTCGCGGAGCAATCCCGATTAGCCGGCAGGAATTGGAATACAACAAACAAAGCATCATTCGCGCTTACCCGCGCGGATTTGAAACTATCGGACAAATCTCCGGTCAACTTTCAAATCTCGTCGTTTACGGTTTGCCGGACACGTATTTCAACGAATTCATTTCAAAAGTCAACGCCGTCAAACTCGAAGACGTAAATCGCGTGGCGAACAAATATCTGACGCCTGACAAATTGGCAATCGTCATCGTCGGCGACAGAAAAATTATCGAACCGGGACTTAAACAACTCGATTATCCGATTACCCTTCTTGATACCGAAGGCAATCCGATTCAGTAATTTGGAAGGTTTTAGGAAATAGGACACGGACAAACGCGGATAAAGCGGATTGGAACAGATAAGACATAAATAGTAAATAAAAACTATTTCATATCCGTTTCAATCCGCACAAATCCGCCGAATCCGCGTCCTATTTTCTTTTTGCTTTTAGCCCGCCGCTTTCAATTGTTCATTGACCGGCGGCTCGAAACCGAAATGTTTATAACCGGCGTCGGTAACGATTCTGCCGCGCGGCGTGCGGTTTAAGAAGCCGATTTGAATTAAGTAAGGCTCGATAACTTCTTCGATTGATTCGCGGTCTTCGCTAATTGACGCGCTAATCGTGCCGACGCCGACAGGTCCGCCGTCGAATTTTTCGATTATCGAGAGCAGCAGTTTTCTATCGACTTCATCAAGTCCGAAACGGTCAACTTCCATTTCGTCTAAACCTCTCTGCGTTATCGCGCCCGTAATGCGCCCGTCGCCCAAAATTTCCGCGTAATCTCGAACGCGGCGCAGCAGACGATTGGCAATTCGCGGAGTTCCGCGCGAGCGTCTGGCTAATTCGTTCGCGCCGGTCGCTTCGATTTCGACGCCCAGAATTTCCGACGAGCGGTGAATAATAATTTCCAAATCCTTTCGGTTATAAAAATCCAGATGATTAACGATTCCGAAACGACTTCGCAGCGGCGCGGAAACCATTCCGGCGCGGGTTGTCGCACCGACCAAGGTAAATTTCGGCAATTCGATTTTTATCGAACGCGCCACCGCGCCTTCGCCAATCATCAAATCGAGGCTGTAATCTTCCATCGCCGGATACAGAATTTCCTCAATCTGCGGTTTTAGGCGGTGAATTTCGTCGATAAATAAAACGTCGCCGTCTTCGAGATTTGTCAAAATCGCCGCCAAATCGCCGCTTTTTTCAACCGACGGCGCGTGAACCGTTTTCAGATTCGCGCCCAATTCGTTGGCTAAAATTATCGCCAGACTCGTTTTACCCAATCCCGGCGGACCAAATAAAAGAACGTGGTCGAGCGCTTCGCTGCGCCGCAAAGCCGCTTTCAAAAATATTCGTAAGTTATTGACGATTTTCGTCTGTCCGATATATTCGTCCAATCGTTTCGGACGCAAGCTCTGCTCGTTCGACACGTCTTCGAGCGTCGCCTGTCCGACGATTAAACCGTTCTGCCGCGTCGGGCTTTCAACTAATTCAAGTGCCATTCCGTAAAAACCTCTTTTTTATTTTGATTAAAATCCAATTTTACTATGTGCAGGATGCTGTTTCAAGTGTGAAACAATATCAGTAAGGGCGACGGCTTGTCCTCGCCCGCGTTTCGATTGAAATAAACCTGAATTTAATCAAAACAAATTCGGGCGAGGACAAGCCGTCGCCCCTACAAAGCTGAATAAAATATTTTTACGCCGCTCGTTTCAATTGAACTTTTTCGCCGTTTAATTCTTCAGTATTCTCAGCTTTTTTCATCTGTGATTTCGCGTCGGCAACGCGCGTCAGCGGCGCGCTGAGTTTATTAACCAGCCAGCGGCGATAAATTTCCGCTTCTTCGAGTTTTCCCGTCCAGCGTGCGCGGTCGAGCATCGTCAAAGCCATTTCCAGCGCGTGATGCTGTCCGGCGCGGTCTTGGCGGTCGGCGAAAAAGTTGTAAGATTCTTCGAGATTGTTCACGCTGCGGCGCGCCGTAAAAACGTCTTTAAATCCGAGTTTTCCTTGAAAATGCTTGGAATAAACGTTTTTCGGATGAGCGTTCGACGTGTAAAGGTCGAAATAATTGTCGATTAAACCTTCTTTCTGTAAAACCGAACCGACATAACTCGGTTTTGCGCCGGAAATCGCGGCAATCGTTTCAATTTCTTTTGTTCCCGAATTGTAGAGCGACAAAATCATCGCTTTTTTGCTTTGAATCGTTTCCGCTTCTTCGACTTCAAACAAGTTTCCGTTCATATTTTTAGTCATTATTTTATACCTCGCTTAAACGAAAATTAGATGTTTCATCTGTGAAACAAGTTGCTTGAACAGATGTTTTTGTTCAATCTTTTTGCTCTTGTAAGTTATTCAATTAAAACGAGTTAAAATTTAGTAAAAAATAATTTGCTTGTTATCCGAAACAGTAAATTATATCTTTAAAGAAGAAACGAAAAAGGGTTATAAAATGACAAAAAACACACCGATTTTTGATACGGCGAAATCCAGAGAAATTATTGAAAAAGGAAAACGGGCGAAATGGTTTCAACGGAAAGGCGGAAAAGCGAGCGGTTTCCATTACATCGACAAAGACGGAAATCGAATAAAGGACGAAAAACATCTCGAAAGAATTAAATCGCTCGTTATTCCGCCGGCGTGGAAATTCGTGCGCGTCGCGCCGACGTTTTTGAGCAAGATTCAAGCCGTCGGAATGGACAAAAACGGGCGCATTCAATATCTTTTTCATTCAAAATTCCGTGAAACGCAGGAAAAGAAAAAGTTTCAGAAAATCGAAAAATTCGCCGAACATCTTCCCAAACTGCGAAAGATAACCAACGAACACATCGCGCTCGACGGTTTTCCGCGCGAAAAGGTTTTAGCCGTGATGACGCGTCTTATCAACTCGCTTTATATCCGAATGGGAACGGAAAAAAGCGTCAAACATTATAAAACCTTCGGCATTACAACTCTGCAAAATCGCCATCTCGAAGTTAAAAAAGGCAAACTGATTTTCGATTTCGTCGGCAAGCATCACGTTAAACATCGGAAAATTCTGGTCGATAAGGAACTCGCCCAAATTATGCAGGACTTGAAGGCAATCGGCGACGCGCGCAAATTGTTTAATTATCTCGACGAGAACGGCAAGCCGCGTCCGGTTAAACCCAAAGACATCAACGATTACCTGAAGACGGTAACCGCGCCCCAATTTTCCGCCAAAGATTTTCGCACCTGGGGCGGAACGCTTCTGACAGCGGTCGAGCTTGCCGAAATCGGCAAAGCGGACAACGAAAAAGAACTCAAAAAAAACGTCTGCGCGGCGGTAAAAAAAGTCGCCGAACAACTCGGCAACACGCCGACGGTCTGCCGCGGCTCGTATATTCATCCGGCGGTTTTAAAGTCTTACGAATCCGGTCTGACGCTCGAAGAATTCATACCGAAAAGGAAACGCCGCATCAAGCGCATCGACGAAGATTTTGAACCCGAAGAAATCGCGCTGCTGAAACTTTTTCAAACCGCGACGTAAAATAAAAATTCGATTTTCGGAAGTTCTTGATTTTGTTTGCTTGTTTATTAAACGGCAAACGTCGAACGCCGCTCCGCCGTCTAAAACGGAGATTTGCCGTTTTTGCCCGCACGTATTTATCGCGAAGTAAAAACAATAAATCTTTGTAAACTTTAGGCGTTTTCAAGCCGCTCGATATGTAGTTGCCGGAAAATGTGGTAAAAGTTTACATATAATCGACGAATTTGCCTGCCTATCAGAGTTGTAAATTTGAAAGTAATACTAAATTAGAAGTTACGCGGTTGAAAAAACGAGTATCAAAAAATATGGTTAAAACACGTCGGAACAGATGCGAGATACCGGTTACGACCGCGGACATATAACGCCTTCGGGCGACAGGACGCGCTCGATTCCCGATAACTCGGCGACGTTTCTGATGACCAACATACTTCCGCAGCTTGCCGCCAACAATCAGGGACCGTGGAACGATTTTGAGAATTATCTGCGGACGCTGGCGCAGGCGGGAAACGAGCTTTATATCTTTTCGGGCGGCGCAGGAACGGCAAGAACGATTGCGGGCGGAAAAGTTACCGTTCCGCTCGCTACCTGGAAAGTGGTAATTGTTATACCGAACGGCAGCAACGATTTACAGAGAATCACCAAAGCGACCCGAACCATCGGAATCATCGTTCCGAATCAAGCGCCGGTCAATATAAACGCGCCCTGGCAAAATTTCAGAGTTTCGGTCAACGAAGTCGAAAATCTGACCGGCTACAATTTTTTCTCGAACGTTCCGAAAATCACGCAGGAGTTAATCGAACGCAGGAAAGACAGACAATGAGATTTCGGTTTTCAGGATTATTTTTAATATTGACCGTTTTTGTTTTGTCGCCCGCCGTTTTCGCGCAGAAGGAACGCGCTATCGGCGAAGTGCAGGGCGACAAAAACGCTTCGCCGTTTGACGGACAAGCGGCGCGCTTGAACGGAATCGTAACGGCGCGCTTGAAAAGCGGATTTTTTATTCAATCGCCGGACGATAAAACCGACGGCAATCCGGCAACGTCCGAAGGCATTTACGTTTATACCGGCAGCGAGCCGACCGTCGAGGCGACGATTGGAAATCTGGTTTCGGTTACGGGAACGATTATCGAATTTCGTCCGAAAGCCGAACCTGCCAGTCTGCCGCTGACCGAGCTTTCGATGAAAAAAGGCGCGGACACCGTAAAAGTCATTTCTAAAAACAACGCCTTGCCGAAGCCGGTAGTTTTAACCGCGGCGGATTTCGCCTCAAATCAAATCGACCAGCTCGAAAAATATGAAGGAATGCGCGTGCAAATCGACGTACTGACGGTCGTTTCGCCGACCGACGGCAGAGTTGACGGCAAGAATGCGACCGCCGTTTCGGACGGTGTTTTCTTCGGCGTTTTGAAGGGAATACCGCGTCCTTTTCGCACCGTCGGAATGGACGTTTACGATTATTACTTCTCGAAAGACAGAGACGAGATGAGGAAAAATTTTCCGCGCCTTCCACTTTTCGATTCCAACCCGGAAACTTTGAGAATCGACAGCGACGAACAGTTGGGCGCGCCGCCGATAGATGTTACCTCAAAGGCGACAATCAAAAATTTAGTCGGCGTGATGCATTACGGTTACCGGAAATATACCGTTCTACCCGACGCTTCGGGCGCGAAACCGGAGATTTCCGGTTTGATAAAATCCGTGCCGCTGCCCGCGCCGAACGACCGTCAGTTTTCCGTAGCCGCTGCAAATCTGGAAAACTTTTTCGACAATGAAGACGACCCGTCGATAAAGGAAGACATTGTAACAGTCGAAGGTTTTGAAAAAAGATTAAAGAAAATTTCCTCGGCAATTCGCGATTATATGCGCGCGCCCGATGTCGTCGGCATAATCGAAGTCGAAAGTTTGCCGGTTTTGAAAAAACTCGCCGACCGCATCAACGCCGACGCGGTTGCTGCTGGTCAGCCGAATCCGAAATACGCGGCTTATCTGATTGGCGGCAACGACGGGCGCGGCATCGATGTCGGCTATTTAGTTAAATCTTCGCGCGTCAACGTCATTGAAATTAAACAGTTAGGAAAAGAAGCGAAAATCGCCGACCTAAACGGCAAAGACGACGAAAATCTGCACGACCGCCCGCCGCTGCTTTTGAAAGCGACGATAAACGACCCGAAAACCAATCAGCCGTTTGCTCTTACAATCGTCGTCAATCACCTAAAATCACTGCTCGGTTACAAAACCGAACGCGTGCGGCTGAAGAAAAAAGCGCAGGCTGAATATC
This sequence comes from Acidobacteriota bacterium, assembly GCA_030857325.1. GTDB lineage: Bacteria > Acidobacteriota > Blastocatellia > Pyrinomonadales > Pyrinomonadaceae. The sequence continues at coordinate 1,527 of JALZOE010000040.1, read as the reverse complement.
TCGCGAAATTCGTGCAGGAACGTCAGAAAGCCGACCCGACCGAACGCGTTGTTATGATTGGCGATTTTAACGCCTTTCAATTTCCCGACGGCGTTCTCGACGTTATCGGCACGATAAAGGGCGCGCCCGCGTCGAAGGAACAGGTTTTGATGGCTTCGGAAGATTTGGTCAACCCGGATTTAACCAATCTTGTCGATTTAATCAAAGAAGACCAGCGCTATTCATACATTTACGACGGCAGCGCGCAGACGCTCGACCATTTTCTCGTTACCGATTCGATGAAAAAACATCTCGCCGGTTTCGGTTTCGCGCGCCTGAACGCCGATTTTCCTGAAACCTATCGCGGAGACGCGACACGCGCCGAACGTTTTTCAGACCACGACCCGGCGATTGCTTATTTTTCGTTCGACGAAAAAACGGCGGTAGTGAACACGGACGCTAAAACTGCTCAAGCTCCGAAAAAATAATTTGGTTCAAAATCGAAAAAATAAGCCGTCGTTTGATTCGCCGAATCAGATTGACGGTTTATGTTTCGCTTCGGTTTTTATACGCCTGAACCGCTTCCGCCGCGCCCGCGTGCATAATTTCCGGCTTGTGGTAGCGCCAGTGTTTTTCAAATTCCTCGTCCGTCATCTCCGGTTTCGTTTCGCGTTCCTTCGCTTTCAAAAAATTTTCGCACCATTGGCGCATTTCCTCGTTTTGATTCAACGCCGTGCGCGCTCCGTGCATCATATTGTCTCGTTCCATTTACAGTTTCTCCTTTTATGGTAGATTCGGGTTATAAAAACTTTTTCGCTTTCTTGAGCGTAAAATCAATAATTTATATTCTTTTCGGGAGTTTTTAGTGAAAAAAATTTTACTCGGTTCGCTGCTGATTTTATCCGCTTTCAATTTAAATTTCGCACAGACGGCAAAGGTTAAGCAACCGCCGACCGCGGCAACGGCGAAAGCCGTCGAAGTTCCGTTCGTCAATAAAGTTCTGCCGAACGGTTTAGAGATTATCGTTTTAGCCGACAAAAGCGTGCCGATTGCGACGGTCGAGCTTGCCGTCCGCAACGGTTCGTTTACCGAACCGCCGGAATTAAACGGCTTGTCGCATCTCTACGAACATATGTTTTTCAAGCCGAATCAGGCGAGCCTGCTTTATCGCTGCGAGCTTGCGCTGCAATACGGCAACACGAATTACTACACGGGCGCGCGCTGCGGCGAGACGATAAAACTCAAACCGCAAATCGGCAACGTCGCTTATCTGAATGACGCCGAACAGCTCGACATCTTCAACGGCACGACGCGCGAGGAAGTCGTCAATTATTACTACACGACGACCAGCCCGTTTTTGTTGAGCGCGATGCGCCTTATAAACGACGCCGTGCGCTTCCCGACTTTCGACGCGGAAGAATTGGCGCAGGAAAAACAAGTGGTTATCGGCGAAATCGACCGCAACGAAGGCAATCCGTTTTTTTATCTCGACCGCGCTTTAAAAGAAAAACTTTTTTATAAATATCCGACGCGCAAACAGCCGCTCGG
>JALZOE010000332.1 GCA_030857325.1 Acidobacteriota bacterium | reverse complement strand
GATAAACGGCGAGCAGTAAGCGGTAAGCAGTAAAAAAAACGCAAAGAAGCGGAAAACGATAAACGAAAACCGGACGCTGCCGATTCCCTTATTTTCCATTTTCCATTTTCCATTTTCCATTAAATTAAAATCTCTTTCTAAGACGAATTTCGACACTAAAATTATTATTGTTTCTGGTAACGTTGCTCAGAGAGCGCTGTTCATACTGCGCGACAAACGACAAGCGGTTCGAGACGCGGTATTCGAGAGCCAACACCTGATTTTGGTCTTCGGACAAATTGGTCGAATAAGTTACCAGAAGATTGCGGTTGATTTGTCTGCCGACGGTCAGACGCGCTGACGGATTCAGTCGTTGACCGGAAACAATCGGGTCGATTTCAAAACGGTTTAAGCCGAAAAGTTTGTCGGTGGCGCGGCTCAAAGGATTATTGATAAGCTCGTCAGTCAAAATTTCCGCCGCCGTGTTAATTCCCGATTGGGCGAGTGTCGGAATGCCCGTGTCGGTATTTGCCAGATTGCCGGTCGTAATCAGGGAAACAACGTCGCCCTGCGGCAGCGCCGGACTCGAACGCACGGTGGCGTTCAGCGTTTCGGTGTTGTTTAATTCGCCGACTAAGTTGACGATGATTTGATAACCTTTGATTTCGGTCGAAGCCTGGAGATTGATAAACGGCTCGTTTGCCGTGTTCGGCGGAAATTCGAGAACGCCGCGCTGCACTTCGTAGCGGTCTTTACGAAAGAAAATCGTTCCGCTGTCGGCGGTGATTCTGCCGGAAATCTGCGGATATTCCGTGTCGCCCGTAACCCGAAGCGTCGCCGAAGCGGTCAAATCCGCCAGATTATTACGCACGACAAAAGCGTTGCGTCCCTCGATACTTATATCGAGATTCGGCACGCCGAAAAACGAAGCGGACGAACCGGAAGACGAGCCTGAATTGTCGGAGAGCGAACCTTCGCGCCGCCCGCTGACAAAATCGGCAATATCAATGTCTTTGTTGTAAACACTGCGTTTGGCGACGATTCTTCCTCTTAGCAGCGATTGTAATTCTCCGCCGACTCGCCTGCCGCTGAACTCAACTTCGGCATCGCCGGTCGTAATAAAATCAGGCGGCAGCGGCGCGGTGAAATTATTTCCGTTGACATTAAACCGGAAGCCCTGCAGTTCCAATCCTCGGAGTGTCGCGCCGCCTTCGACTGAAATTCTGCCGCCGCCTAAGAATCCGGTCAGCTCGTCAATCTGCGCCTGATTTGAAGTGAACAAAATGCGCCCTCTGATGCGGTCGAGCGATAATCGATTCGAGCCGATAAAAGCCGAGACGCCGACGTTTTGCAGTTCCGCCGTACCGATGAGCCGGGCGGAAGCATTTTCGCCGGTTAGCCGAACGGAAACATTGGCAAAACCGTTGACAAATGTATTTTTTGAGAGCGCGTTCAAAACGCTTAAATTAACTCGCCCGTCAACGGTTAAGTTATTGATGCCGTCGTCGGTCAAGGCTTTCGAGCCGGTAACGACGATATTCGTTCCGCTGCCCGCAAACTTTGCGTTTTCGACAATTACTTCTCTGGAATTAAACCGCACGGCAACCGGTTCACTTGCCAAAAATTGCGTTTCGCCGATAGCAAGCGCAAACTGGGTGAATTCAGCCGCGCCGCGCAGGTTGTCGGTTGTAAATCCGCGTGTTCCGTCCGCGCCGACGCCGTAAAGATTGCCTTCGAGAAAAACTCTTCCCGTCGCCTGCCCGGTAATTTCAACGCCTTCCGGCGCGCCTGCCAGAGCGATAAACGGCGCAAGTTCCGTTTGATTAAACGTCGTTTCAATTCTCGCCGGCAGATTTTCATCGCCGAAATTGACGCTCGCCGTGATTGCCTGCGGTTTACCGGCAAAATTCGCCGTTACATTCGCGTTCAATACTTGATTCGCCGTGTTTCCGGCAAACGTAATGTCGCCCAAACCGTTTTCATTGACTACAACACCGCGCCCGACGCCGTTGAAATTAACATTATATGTCGAAAAATCCGACGCCTCGCCGGTCGCTTTCGCCGTTAAATCGACTGTTCCGTTGACGTTGGAAAGATTCGCGCCGTTCGGGATAAACGGACGAACGCGCGCCAGCTGAATGTTTCTGCCTTCGACGTTGACATCGAAAACGGTCGAATCGGTTCGGTAATTTCCGTTTGCGCGCAGAAAACCTTCGCCGAATCTGGCTTCAAAATTTTCGAGATTGACGAGCGTTCCGGCAAAAGTCGCCTTCGCGTCGAAACCGTCGAATGGCTCGCCGTTTATCGTGCCTTTGCTCGATGAAATGTTCGCTTCGCCCTGCAAATTGCCGGGTATGCCGGTAACGTTTATCGTGCCGGAAGTCTGCGCCTGAAAATCCTGCAATTGAGCGGGCAAAATTCCGCCGGGCAAAGCGGCAAGCAGATTGCCGGTATTTATATTGTTTAATTTGGCGTTGACGGAAATGTTGTCCGTGCCGACGCTCGGAATGCTGACGTTGAAGGCAAGATTTCCGCCGTCGCGCTCCCGCAAAATCCCGTCGCGCAGTTCGATTCCGTTCGGCGAAACAAAAAGATTTGTGGAGAGCGAGCCGAGATTGCGCCCGCGCACCAGAAGCGAATCAATCGCGGCGCGCCCGTCAATCGTCGGGTCGGATAAATTTCCGGTAACGGTAGCGTTGAAATCTAAGTTTCCGCCAAACTGCACTTGATACGAATCGAGATGTGATTCGAGTTCCGGCGAGATGTTCAAAACTCTGATAATGCGCTCGATTTCGCTGGCGTCTGCCGAATTAAGCGCGATGTTTAGATTTGAATCGTTTCCGCCTAAATCGAATCGTCCGGTCGCGTTGACCCCGCTTCTTTCCGTGTTCAGATTGGCGAAATCGACATTAAAAAGTCCGTTCGTCGCTGTCAAACCGAGTCGCCCGTTAAGCGGCACAAGTCCGCGTTCGCTCGTTCCGGCGTTTGCCGCAAAATCGGCGGTTAAAGTTCCGCTGGCAGTTTTGAAGTTCGTTCCGGCAAAAGTTAAATTGGCGTTTCCGGTCGTTTTTCCTTCAATCGGCACGACACGCCCGCCTTGCAAAGCAAGCAGTTTCGATAAATCGAGGTCGGAAAACGCGGCATTGACACGCGATTGATTGCGATTATTCAGAGCAATTACGGCGTCGCCGTTTATTCTGCCGTCCATCACGTCGGCGGTTAAATTGTTGAGCGCGATTTGATTATTCTGCGCGACGACCGACGCGCGCGCCGCGCCTAATTTGACGCTGCCCAAAACGCCGCCGCCCAAACTCATATCCGCGCTGGCGCGATACGCTCCCGACGGTTCGAGTATAAAAACCGGCTTGGAAATTTTGACGTTTTCGAGGTTTCCGCCTTCGGGCAAAGCCGATTTTGTCAGCGCGACGTTTCCCGCGTTTATATCGCCCGAACGAGCTTCGATTCTGCCTTCCCGAAGCGTCAGGCGAACGCCCGCGACATTTACGCTGCCCAAAGTCGCCGCGTCAGTTTCGACTTTGGCGACTTTCAAGTTGTCGGAATAAACTTCGGTCGTGTTTCCGCTGTCGGTTACGCGAACGCCCGAAGCTGTCAAAGCGCCGACATTCGCGCCGCCCGCCGTTAAACCGTCGGCTTGCACGCTGCCCGCTTGAATATTTGTCGAACCGTTTTGACTTTGAACGGCGAGATTTCTCGCGTTCAGATTTCTAAGGCGCGCGTCTTCGGTTTCGACGCTCTGAGCGCGCAGATTTCCCGCCGTAACATCGGTGCGGCTTCCGCGATTATTGATTTTTATGTCGCCCGCGTTGACGCCTTTGACGGTTGCATCGGCAGTTTGAATCGAGTTGGCGCGAAAATTTCCGGCGTTCAAATCAGTCCGGTCGCCGCGTTTTGAAAGTTTCAGATTGCCCGCGTCAACGCCCGTAACGGTTGCGCCGCCGGCTTTGACAACCGCGGCGCGCAGATTCGGCGCGGACACGTCGGTTC
>JALZOE010000331.1 GCA_030857325.1 Acidobacteriota bacterium | reverse complement strand
CAATGCAAACAGGATGTTCGCGCTCCGACTGAAGATGCTAAAGACATAAAAATCCTTTTCATTACAAAAAAATCGCGCTAAAAACGTAACGTCTCGGCGCTAAAAACTTTATCGCGCATAAATTAATGACAGTCACCGCTGTCGCAGCAAGTCTCGCCTTTTAACGCGCCGATACCCTCTTTTGCGATAATGGGAATCATCACTAATGCTGCAATCGGGTCCGCCCACCACCAGTCGAATACGGCGTTCAAAACAAGCCCGCCGAGCAAGATTGCCGACAGATAAGCGCAAATGTCGGTTTGTTTTGAATCCGCCTGCATTGCCGAACTATCCAAAGCCGTCGCTACGCCACGCTTCGCTCTTGCCAGCACCGGCATAATGATTAAAGATGCTGCTGCCAACGCGATACCAATAAAACTTTCGTCAGGGCGTTCATTGGCGATTAAGGATTTAACCGCGTCAAAGAGAACATACGCTGCTAAAATCAACAGGCTGACGCCGACAAGGCGAAGAGCGAGTTTTTCGCGGCGCTCACCGGCAAACAAACGCCAGAGAATAATTGCACCGGAAAAGCTTTCGATTATCGAATCAGCCCCGAATCCGACCAAGGCGATACTGCCTGCCAGAAGTCCCGCGCCAATAGCAATAACAGCTTCCAAGGAGTTCCAGCCGATTGTAAAAAATGCCAAAAGCCGCCCGCGCCGGGTCGCAGCGGCGCGAACATTCCGTTCGTTTCTACTTAATATCTCAGTAGCCATAAATAATCCTTTTATAGTCTGATTTTAATCCGCAGGCAAAAATTCTTCACATCTTTAACCGGCAATTTGGGATAAATTAAAAACAAACGAAAAAAGCGACGAGTCTTTTTCAAAACCCGTCGCTTTTTATTGTTACGATTTTTTCACTTCGGTTATCTTCCGACAGTAAAAGTCGAATACATCGTGCTGGTCGGCTGCATAACGTCAGTGTCTTCAACCGTTACGAATAGACCGAAATCCTTCAAAGCCGTTTCGCCGCGGATTTCGCCTTCCTGACGCGCGCCGGTATTGATTACCTGTCCGATTTTCGTGTATGTTTTTTCCGGCGAAACCACCCACAAAACATACCGCTTCTCTTTCGGCGCCATTTTCAAATCGTCAAAACGCATTTTTATTTGCGCCGTTCCGTCTTTGCGCGCTTTAATATAGGCTTTTCCTTTTAATCCCTGCAAATCGCCTGTAAAATTAATTCTGGTTTCAGTGGTTTTTCCGCTGAAGCTGGGAACGCCGAGCAGCGGCACTTCATAAGTTGAACTTACAGGCGCGCTTACGGCAACTTGTTTGTCAGCATCCATCGAACTTGACGGTCTGTTTCCGACAACGGCATAACCTTGCGGAACCGCGCTACGAAAAACAACCGGCGTGTCGCTGCCGATAGTATTTAAACCTTCGTTCGGCGACAGGACGAGCATAAACTTGTCCATCGGCGTTTTGAAACTGACCTGGCTCGCGCCGTTTGCGATATTCGTCGGTCCCAATAAAGTTACCACGCCCGCCGGGTCAACGGCGTAAACATAATAATTTGCAGCATCCGCCGGAAGTCCCGACAAATCAAGATTAACGGTTGTCTCGCTGCCCGCTCGCATAACGCGCGCTCTGCCTTTGGCGCTTGTCATATTCATTCCCGGCGTTAATTCGACTATCACTTCCTTTCCAACCGGATATTCAATCACACTGTAAGAACCGTCAGCATTTTGCGTAACGGCGGTTTTTGTGGTCGTTGTAGTTGTCGTGGTTTTGGTCGCATCCTGAGCGACGCCGGTTAAAGCTGCGGAAAGAATCAAACCTCCGCTGACTGCCATTAATTTTTTCTTGAACATAAAGCCTCCCTTTTAATATCTACTTAGTTATTTACTTAGTTATTTTAGCTCACTTAATTTGTGTGGAGAGAGCAAATTTAAAAACTGTAGTTTGGAATTTTGCAAAAAACGTGCCAAAAACTAAAAGCTATTTGTTTTGTGTAGTTTAACCCGACAAAATTTTACTTAATAAATTTGTTTCAAAGCAAAATGCATCAAAACGCAACATTTGCTTTTTCTCCGGCGAGCCTCTGCAAAAACTCTGCGCCTCCACGGTAAAAATTTCTAACCGGCAAGTTGGAGTAACTAGCCGCCGGATTTTTATTTTGTTTTATTTAACCTCCAATTCATACGGCAGCATTGCCAGCGTTTCGCCGCGTTTGAGTTGGTCGAAAAGCGCCGCGTAACGGAAAACTTTTCGCACGTCTTCCGGCAGAGCGTTCATTAAGGCTTGTTGTTCTTTGGCTCTAACCATCGCTTCGCTTTCTTTGTCCGAACCGAAAATCGATGCCAGAAACGGGCGCGGCGCGGGGAAAACGACTCGTTTAACGTCTTTATCGGCAGGCAGACCAGCTAGATTTTTAGCGATTTCGATTGCTCGATTCAAGCCGCCGAATTCATCGACGAGACCGATTTCCTTTGCCCGCAGTCCCGTCCAAACACGTCCCTGCGCGACGTTGTGAATTTCCTCGACTGATTTTCCGCGTCCTTTGGCAACCTTCGGCACAAAATTGTCCCAGTAAAAGAAATCCGCCTGACTTTGAATTTTTTTCAACTGTTCCTCGTTCCACGGCTCGCTGTCGCGGAGCAGTCCGGCGTTTTTGCCGCGCGTGATGTATTCGTTGTCGATTCCGACCCAATCGTAAAAGCCTTTGACGACGGGACGACCTAAGATGACGCCGATTGAGCCGGTTATGGTCGAAGGCTCGGCGACGATTTTGTTCGAGTTGCAAGCGATATAATAACCGCCCGAAGCCGCCACGTCGCCCATCGAAGTAACAATCGGTTTTTTCGTTTTCGCGTATTCGAGCGTGTGCCACATCAAATCCGACGCCAGCGCCGAACCGCCGCCCGAATCGACGCGCAGAACGATTGCCTTAACCGATTCGTCGTCCGCCGCGTCTTTGACGGCGCGAATAATCGTGTCCGAGCCGATTGTCTGAGCGCCGCCGAAACTGCCGTCGCTCGATTTTCCGGTCATAATCAAACCGGACGCGAAAACAACCGCGATTTTTTCGCCGTCATTCAAGCCGAGCGCTTCCGGCGTAACGTCTTTGTAAGTGTTTGAAGTTAAAAGCCTTAAATCTTCCGAATCCTTGTAGCCGAGTTGTTTTTTCAATTCCTCGTAAACTTCGTCTTTATAAAGCGCGCCGTCGATTAAATTCTGACTTTTGGCTTCGAGCGCGTTATACGGCGCGTTGTCGATAATGGCTTTTACTTCGTCCTGCGATTTTTTGCGTGCTTCCGCAATAGTCGAAACCAATCGCCCGTAATAATCATCGAGTATCGCGTTGACGACTTCGCGCTGTTCGGGCGACATATCACGGCGCGTGAGCGGGTCGTTCGCGCCTTTATATTTGCCGACGTGAACCGATTGAAATTCGACGCCCAACTTGTCGAGCGAGCCTTTATAAAACTGCGCCTGCGCCTGAAGTCCGATTATTCCGACATCGCCGGTCGGCGGCAAAAAGATTTTATCGGCGGCTGTGGCGATGTAATATTCCTTGTTCGCGCCGTATTCCATATAAGCGTAAACCGGTTTGCCGGACGTTTTAAATTCGGCAATCGCGTCGCGTATCTCGTCGGCTTTGCCCCAGCCGAAACCGGAAAGCTCGATATTCAAAAGAACCGCGGAAACGCGATTGTCAACTTTCGCTTTGCGAAGCTGCGTCAAAAGACTCGAAAACGACTGCGCCGAATTCATACCGAAAATTTTCGCCATCGGGTCATCCGGCGCGTAATCGGGCAAATCACCCGAAACCTGCAAAACCAGAACGCTGTTGTCGGCGATATTCGGTTTGCCGAGCGATTCCGCCAGTAGAGCGATTCCGATAATCGCCACTAAAACCACCGTGAGAACAACTCCGCCGACGATGAGAAGTATTTTTGCCGTTTTTGACATTGCCATATTTTAATTATTACTCCAAAAACT
>JALZOE010000330.1 GCA_030857325.1 Acidobacteriota bacterium | reverse complement strand
CGATTGCCGCAAAACGGCGGAATCGATTGTTTTGTCGGTTCGCGCGCGCCCGATAGGATTTAGTTTGCCGTCGATTTCGTAGCTGAAAACGATTGCTTCGGACAAAGGCAAAACGGTTTCGAGCAGCTTCAGACCGCTTTCGATTCGCAAATCTGCCGATTTGCCTTCCAAAAGATGTCCGGTCGAAGCCAGAGAAACGAGCTTTTCCGTCAATTCCGAATCGATTGCCCAGATTTTTCGCAGGTGAATGGCGAAGACGACGAAAAAGCTAATCAGAAAAGCCGGCGGAAAAAGCGTGTCTGTTTCAAACAATTTTATAAACGCCAGCCACGCGACAAACCAAATAAACCAGCCGGCGCAGAAATACGGCAGAATTTTCCGCACGCTGAAATTCTCGGCTAAAAGTCCGCTCGCCGCTCCCAATCCGACGAGAAGCGGTATTTTCCACCACGAAAACGTTTGCGAAAGATGCGCCGCGCCGACGAGAGACGAGACAGCAAAAATACAAATTAGTAAAAGCAGAACCGCGGCTGAAATGGCGGCGGAAATGACGAGCGTGTTTAAAGTGCCGTCGCCTTTTGAAAATTTCATATACTTAAAAATAAAACGGGAAATGTTTGTTTCCGGTATGTTTGAGAAATCGCGGCAGGGGAAAAAAACGGCGCGGAGAAAAACGTTGTTGTCGAAACAACATTGTTTGACAAAATCGATTATGCAGTAAACCGCCGCCGGTTTGCAACTTTTTATTTGACGGCACGAATCATTTGCTTGATTCGCGTTATTCGGCTTGCAAGTTTCGATTCGGCTTCGTAACCTTTTTCATTATGCTTTACGATTCTATTTCGCCGCCGCAGCTTGCCGAAAAACTTAAAAACGGCGAAAAGCTGAATTTAATCGACGTGCGCGAGCCGATTGAATACGAAATCGCCCGCATCGAAGCGGCGACGCTTCTGCCTTTGAGTTGTTTTCGTCAATGGATTGATACGTTAAATGCCGAAGACGAAACGATTGTCGTAATGTGTCATCACGGCGTCAGAAGCGCGCAGGTTTGTCATTATTTAACGCAGAACGGTTTTGAGAAAGTTTTCAATCTCGAAGGCGGAATCGACGCGTGGTCGGCGGAAGTTGACGGCGAAGTTCCGCGCTATTAAATTATAAAGTCGTTTACCGGAAAAAATGGTATTGCGCCGTCGGAACAAATGAAAACGGATAATGAAAAATGAATAATGAAAATCTAAAGGGAAATTCTTCATTTTCCGTTTTCCGTTTTCCATTATTTAAGGTTTTGCCCTTTCCGGCGAAAAACTACATAATAGCCGTTGTTTCAAGCAATAAATTAAATGAATTTTTTTTCAGACATCAGGCGTTTGTTATTGATTTTGTGGCTCGGCGCAGCGTGTTTTTTCAGCTTCGCCGTCGCGCCGAGCGCGTTTGCGGTTTTGCCGTCGCGTGAAGTTGCAGGCGCGATTGTTTCGCGCGCATTGGCAATCGTCAATTTCAGCGGATTGGCTGTCGGTTTAATTTTGCTGGCAACTTCGTTTATTAAACAAACCGGCGTCAATCGCTTTCAGCTTTGGGCGGAAAGATTTCTTCTTTTAATTTTAATGCTCGCCTGCGCCGCCGGGCAGTTCGTCATCGCGTTGTGGCTGTCGATAATTAAAGCGCAAATCGGACGCCCGATTGACGAAATCTCGGTTGACGACCCGCTGCGGATTCAGTTTAATAATCTTCATCAATACTCAGTCTGGGTATTGGTCGCCGCGATGATTGCCGCTCTTATGGCTTATTTTGTAATGGCGCGCCGCGCGGAGAAAATTTTAATACCGGAAAAAACAAATGTTCAATTCAATTAGAGAAAATATCGAACGACGGCTCGGCATCGCTCATCCGCAAGCGGAAGCGAGACAGCCGATGTTAATCGAAAACGCGGTGCAGTTTTCGGGTCGTTACCGCAACTGGCGCGCCAACGAAAATTTGAATAATTACCCGTTTATCGTCAACGAACACGCGCCGTTCGTGCCTGCCCGCCGCGCTCTGCCGATGCTCAATCTCGCGCTCGTTTCTTCGGCGGGCGCGTATATCGACGGCACGACGCCGTTCGATACGACGGCGCGAGACGGCGACGCGACTTTCCGCGAAATTCCGATTGAAGTCGAAGCCGCGGATTTGATTTACGCCGCTCGCGGCTACGACCCGGCGGCGATTCGCGCGGATATGAACTCGCAGATTCCGGTAGCGCGTCTGGTTGAATACGCGGACAACGGCGTGATTGGAAATTTAAATAACGTCTGGTGGAGTTTGAACGGCTACATTCCGAACGCGCGGCTCGTCTCCGACCAGCTCGCGCCGCGGATTGCCGAAAGAATCGCCCGCTACGAAGTGCAAGCCGCGCTTCTTATTCCGGCGTCGCGCCTGTGTCATCAAACAATGGGAATCATCGCCCGCGCGCTCGAAGCGGCAAACGTGCCGACGATAATGCTTTCGGTTGACGGCGCGATGACCGACCGCGTGCGCCCACCGCGCACCGCTTTTTACGACGGCGAATTCGGCTCGGTTGCCGGAAAGCCGAACTGGAAAGAGCATCAGCTTCGCATTCTCGACGAATCTCTGCGCTGGATTGAAACCTTCGACCAGCCGGGCGCGAAAAAACTCGGCGTCAGATTGGAAACCGAAGTCGAGCAGTCGCGCGGCGAAAGATAAGTTGAAAACGGAAAAGCCTTGAACGATTGCTCAAGGCTTTTCCGTTTTTGCAACTAATCTTTATGCAAATATTCTAAATATTTATCTTGTAATACTTATTTTTCAAGAGTATATTTGCAATCAGAAAAGAGGTATTTCTTATGACAAATTCAATTATTCGGGCGATTATTGCGTTGGTAACATTTTCAATTGGTATTAGCTTCGTGTCGATTTTTACCGCTAATCGTCGGATTGAGCCTGTTTCTGTTGTAGAAACGCGAGAGGTTCAACCTGTTTCTTTGTTTTTACCCGAATTATCCGAACCGACCGCTTCGGCACAACCCGCGCCTGAGTTTGTTTTCGATTACGACCCTAAAGAGTTTAACCCGCGCGGCGATTACTTCATTCTCGGACGAAAGCCGAAAGATTTTCGTGAATTTGATTTTTTTGAGTTAGTAACTGAAGAAACAGACGGCAAGGCGTGGGGATTTGCTACGTTTGGGACTAATTACTACGGAAAGAACGAAGAATATCATATTATTTCTGGTAACGGGGAATATGCCGTTAAAGGCTCGGTAACGAAAAAGCGTTTAGTTTTCGTTGCTTCGCCTCTTTCCGATGAAGATTTTGAATTCAGGTTCGACGGGCGTTTTCTGAAAAGCGGACAAATTTATAAAGCCGACAAAAATCAAGCCGTGCTGAAAGGTAAACTCACCAAGCTGAAAAATGGTGTGAAAATAGCCGAGCGGGAAGTTAAATTTCGGATAGAATACTTGGGTTGCTGAAGTCATTTTACTGACCTAGACGTTTTTTAACCGACAAAGGCAATTTTTCGGATTTTTAAGGTTTACCGAATTTATTGTTTTTCTCCGACTGGCGGAATTCGTCGCGCAACTGCGTGAATTTTTCCCATTGCGCGTTGTTGAAAATCTGTTTAAATCGTTCGTCGGAACGCCCGCGAATTTCCCGGACGCGCGAATCGCGTTCCTTCTTTAAAGTTTGAATTTCCTCGCGCGTTTCGCCGACGATTTTCTGAACCTCGGCTTTTTGCGCGTCGGAGAGTTCGAGCCGGTCGAAAATTCGCTCGAAACGCTGCGATTTCGTGCCGGAAGAAGAAGCCGCGCCGAACCACACCTGATAAGCGTTTAAGGCGAGCGCGCCGCCGACGAAGCCGAGAAAAAAGATGCTCAACGCCGCCGTTCGTATTTGCCAGTTAAATTTATTGTCGCTCATAAATACTTTTCCACAACTTTTTCCACAGTTATTTTTCCGTGCCGTAAACGATTTGAAAAATCTGTTCGTTGGTCGGCTCTTT
>JALZOE010000039.1 GCA_030857325.1 Acidobacteriota bacterium | reverse complement strand
TGGTTAAAGTTTAATTCCTTTTAACATCAAACATTTACGGAACATTATTTTTATGTCAAACCACATTATCTTGTGGCTTTGAAAATCTGAAAACAGATTTTCAAAGAAATTCGCGTAAGGTGAGTTACTAACTTCACGCCGCGACATTTTTTCGCAGATTGTTTTTCGATTTTTCCGGCGTCGAATTTTTTTCCAACAGCGCGTGGCGGAAGACCTCGCGCACATTCTCTACGTATATAAAGGTCAAATCCTCTTTAACTTCCTGAGGAATATCTTCCAAATCGCGTTTATTGGGCGCGGGCAGAATTACCGTCTTAACGCGCGCCCGTCTTGCTGCCAGAATCTTTTCTTTGACTCCGCCGACAGGCAGCACGTTGCCTCTTAAAGTGATTTCGCCGGTCATCGCCACGTCGCGGCGCACGGCGCGCTGCGAGAGAACCGAAACCATCGCCGTCGCCATCGTAATTCCCGCCGAAGGTCCGTCTTTCGGAATCGCGCCTTCGGGCAGGTGAATATGAATGTCGTATTTTTCAAAATCTTCTTCATTGATGCCGAGTTCGACGGCGCGCGCTTTAGCGTAGGAAAACGCCGCCTGCGCCGATTCCTGCATCACTTCGCCGAGTTGTCCGGTCAAAAGAAGTTTGCCTTTGCCTTTTGTTTTCAAGGCTTCGATAAACAGAATATCGCCGCCGACCGCCGTCCAAGCCAAGCCGGTAGCCGTTCCGATTTCGTCTTTTTTCAACGCTTCTTCGGGGAAAATCTTCGGCGCGCGCAAAAAATCCTTGACGTTTTGCGGCGAAACTCTGACCGGCTCGAATTCGCCTTCCGATTCGGCTTTTTTGCGCGCAACCTTGCGGCAGACTTTGCCGATTTCTCTTTCGAGATGCCTGAGTCCGGCTTCCTGCGTGTATTGTCCGATGATTTGTTTAATCGCCGGACGCTCGAATTTTATATCGTTTTTTTCCAGCCCGTTTTCCTCGATTTGCTTGGGAATCAAATGGCGGCGGGCGATTTCGAGTTTTTCTTCTTCGGTGTAGCCGGACAGGAAAATAATTTCCATACGGTCGCGCAGTGCCGGCTGAATCGTGTCGAGAACATTCGCCGTCGTCATAAATATGACGTTCGACAAATCGAACGGAACGCCGAGATAATTGTCGCGGAACGTCGAATTTTGTTCCGGGTCGAGAACTTCGAGCAGCGCCGACGACGGGTCGCCGCGAAAATCCGCTCCGACTTTATCGATTTCGTCGAGCATAATCAGCGGATTATTGGTCGTCGCCTGCTGAATTCCCTGCATAATTCTGCCGGGCATCGCGCCGACATACGTGCGGCGATGACCGCGAATTTCCGCTTCGTCGTGCAGACCGCCGAGAGAAAGGCGAATGAATTTACGGTTTAAAGCGCGGGCAATTGAGCGACCGAGCGAAGTTTTACCGACTCCCGGCGGTCCGACAAGGCATAAAATCGAGCCTTTCGGTTTTTCTTTTAATTTGCGGACGGCGAGCGCCTCGATGATTCTCTCCTTGACACGCTCCAAGCCGTAATGGTCGTCGTCTAAAATCTTTTCGGCTTTTTTCAAAACCAGGTTGTCTTTTGAAGCGTTCGACCACGGCAATTCGGTCATAATGTCGAGCCAGTTTCGCAAAGTCGCGGTTTCGGCGGTGTCCGGGTGCATTCTCTCCAGCTTTTTCAATTGTCTTAAGGATTCTTCTTCCGCCGTCTGCGGCATTTTCGCTTTTAAGATTTTGTCGCGGTATTGTTCGATTTCCTCGAAAAGCTCGTTGCCTTCGCCGAGTTCCGATTGAATCGCCTTTAATTGCTGGCGCAGAAAATACTCGCGCTGCGAGCGGTCGATTTCGCCGCGCGCCTGCGTGTTGATTTCCTGCTGGACTGTAAGCACGTCGATTTCCTTGCTCAAAAGGTCGTTGACGCGGCGCAGGCGCAAAACCGGGTCGAACAAATCGAGAACGCTCTGCCCGTCTTCAACTTTTAATTCGAGATTTGAAGCCGACAAATCAGCCAATCTGCCCGCGTCGTCCAGGTTGGCGATAATCGCCAGAACTTCGGGCGAAATATTTTTGCCGAGATTGGCGGCGCGTTCCATCAGAGCGCGGACGTTGCGGATAAGCGCTTCGACTTCCAGCGAATTGATTGGCGCGGCGGGTTCGGTTACAGGCGTAATAGTCGCTTTAACGTAATCTTTTCCGGTTTCGACCGAATCGACGGCGGCGCGCGAAAGTCCCTGAATCAAGATGCGAATGCGTCCGTCGGGCAATTTCAGCATTCGCATAATAACGGCGACTGTGCCGACTTTATAGAGGTCTTCCCTATTCGGTTCTTCCTTATCGACATCCTTTTGCGAGACGAGCAGAATCATCCGGTTTCCGCTCAATGCTTCGTCAATCGCCTTTATCGAACGGTCGCGCGAAACGAACAGCGGAACAATCATAAACGGGTAAATCACGATGTCGCGCAGCGGCAGAACCGGCAACTCGTGCGGAATCTGCATTTGAGTGTCGCCGAGGTCGGTTTCACTCAATTTCTCGGAAAAATCTTCAATTTCGTCCATACCAATTATGTTAGGTAAAAACCCCGAAAAGGGCAAAGCCCGATTTGAAAAGGCAATCTCGATTTAAGCCGAAAAAACAAAAAAGAGACGGAAAAATTTCCGCCTCTTTTCATTAGCTTATCAAAACGAACAAACCCGAAATCCGACTAAATCGCCCCTGCTCTGAAGAGTCGGGCTAAAGCGTTAATCTCGCTACGCAGCCTGACCCACGATTGTTCGGATTGACGGCTGAAATTTCGTCTCAGCATTATGCGGTTGACGGCACGGGCTGCGGTAAAAACCCGGCGGACTTCCGGCGAATTTTCCGCGTGCGAATCACGGTGGTCGTATTCGCGGCGCAGTTCGTCGGTCGCGTTTTCCAAATTTCGCACTTGAGTGGTGATATTATCTTCGGTTCTGCCACCGTCGAGTCGGCTTCTGTCCAAAGATTTATTCAACTGGTTTGAAAAGCGGTCGCTGCGTTCTTCGATTCGTTCAAGCAGATTTTCAACCTGCTGTTTTGAAACGTAGCGCGCGCGGGCGCGGCGATTTTGCGCGTTTCCCGTGTCGGCAAACGCCAAAATTATAAACAACGCCGCGAAAAAGGCGCTGATTTTCAAAATTTTATTTCTCATTGTTACTTGTTCTCCTCTATTATAAATTTAATATTTATTAACTTTAGCGGCGGGGAGACACCGGCTTTATGATGCGGCGACGGTGAAAAAAGTTGACGAAAATTTTAATAGTGGTGAACTGTGAGTGATAAGTGATGAGTTAAAATAAGAATTCTTCATTCACAACTCACAGTTTACCACTTACAACTCGCCACTATTTAAACAAACCATTTCTCCGTCATATCGCACCACATCACCAGCCCGCGCCACGCGCCGAACGACTCGTAGAATTTTTTGATTTCCCCGTCGGCGCAAATTGTTCCGCCGTTGTGTTTTTTATAAAACTGCGAGCGCAGCCACGAATCGAGCGCCAGACCGTCGTAACGTCCGACGAGCTTTAACAGATTGTCCGCCGCGTATTCGCCGACGCCTTTAACGCTTTTCATTTGCTTTTTTAATTCTCCGGTCGGCAAATTGGACGCGAGCCACGCTTCGGGATTTATTTTTCCGCTCGCCACTTTTTCAGCCAGTTCAGCAAAAAACGGCGCTCGATAACCGGCGCGCATCTCGTTTTTGTAAAATTCGATTGAAACACTCGCCATCACTTCGACAGTCGGAAACGCGCGCTTGCCGTTTTCACTCGCTTTGCCGAGTTTTTCGACCAGATTCGCGGTCATTTTTTTCGTCAAAGCCCACGAGCAGTTTGTCGTGCAGATAGTTTTCACCAAATCCTCGAAAACCGTCGGCGAGCGCAGCATTCTGCCCGCGTTCGTCTCCGAAACCCAACCGAGACGATTTTCGGTTCGGGTTAATTCGTAAAAGTCGCTCAAATCGTCGTCGAGCCGCAGAATGTGCCGCGCGTCGCGCAAAATTTTTTCTTCGGTTTTTTTGTTTGTTTTACCGCCGGAAATTTCTATTTTCACCCGCCCGCCCGCGTCGTTTATCATCGCCGAAACGGGAATCTCCGCTTCCGCGCCGCTAAAAACATAACCGAGACGCCAGTTCTCCTTGTCCAATTCAAACGGCGGAAGTTCACACCAACCGTGGCTGAAAATCGTGCGGCGGAAGCTGAAGTTTGTCGGCGGAGCGAGAAATAATAATTTCGGCATAACGGCTCGTTTTCAATTTAAATCGCTTTCGAGAAAATTTAATTGACAAATCTTGACATTTTTTCGGCTAAATTTCATCCAGCGGCGTCTAAGGCAGAAATGATTCGGCTTAATTTTAATCCTAAATCAGATAAGTTCGGTGGAGTAAAAATAACTTGTGTAATTTGCCGGTTTTCTTATAAACTGAAATTATAAAACCGATTAACGAAATCTTTAAAATTTATCGTCAATCGCACGCCGAACGAATCTTTAACCACAGCAAAACCAGGAGGAAAGCGTATGATAAGCAGAAATTCGCGCTTATTACATTATATTTTAAGTGCGGTTTTTATGTTTTTTGTGTCGGCATTTCCGGCTTCGGCGCAGGATTTTGACCAGAATCCCGATTCGCCGACGCCGGTTTTATTAAGTCATATCGGTTCAAAACGCGCTTTAGCCGTTTCGTCGGAAAATTCCGAAAACTTCGTCAATCCGGCAAGAGTCAGAGCGCGCGCTTTTCGTCCCGATTCCAAAATTTCGCTTCTTATAACCAATATTTCGCTGCTGCCGGACGAGGCGGCGAGCGCTTTCCGCGTCGATGTCGAAGACGAAAAAGGCAGACACTATCGCTTTCCCGTGCTGGAAATACACCACGTTAAACGTCAGAAAGGCGTTTACGCGCTTACCGTTCAACTGACGGACGAGCTTGGATTCTGGGAAAATCCGGTTTTCGACGGCGACGTTTTAGTCAATGTTTCGTGGCGCGGATTGGCAAGCAACCGTCTGCGATTGGGAATCGGCAAAATCGGCGGCAATATAAAGGACGACACGGAAGCGGCGCAAACTTTCGTTTCAAATTCAGCCGACAAAACCGCGCTAAATTCTCCGGCACCGAATTATGTCGATTATCTTTTTTCGGGCGACCGTACACGTTTTATGGAGCAGGCGACGTTCGGTCCGACGCCGAGGCTCGATTTGAGAATCCGCCGCATCAATCTGCGAACGTGGCTCGCCGAACAATTTGAAGCACCGTATCCGACCAACCCGTATCCGAATCTGCCGTTGATGCCGACCAATGTTTCTACCGATTGTCAAAATAATATTCCCGCCGACTGCCGGCGCGACCATTACACGATGTATCCGGTGCAGAACTGGTTTTATAAAGAAGCCTTTTACGGCGACGCGCAATTGCGGCATCGCGTCGCGTGGGCTTTGAGTGAGATGTGGGTGATTTCCGGCGTCGATACGCAGCAGTCGAGCTGGATGATTGCCTATCATCAAAAACTAGCGCAGAACGCGTTCGGCAATTACCGCAATTTGATGTCGGATATGACGTTAAATCCCGGAATGGGCAATTATCTCGATATGGTTCGCAGCACGAAAAACAACCCGAACGAAAACTTCGCGCGCGAGGTTTTGCAACTTTTTTCAATCGGTCTTTTTATGCTCAACCAGGACGGCACTTTGCAGCGCGACGGAAACGGCAATCCGATTCCGACTTACGACCAGACGACGGTTAATAATTTTACAAAGGTTTTTACCGGCTGGACGCTTTGCGAGAACACCGCGCTCTGTCCGAATCGAACCGCCGGCGCGCCGAACTACAAAGACCCGATGATTCTGAATCAAAACAATCACGACGTAACCGCCAAAATTCTGCTCGCATATCCGAATGCCGTCAACCAGACAATCGCGGCGAACACGAACGGTACGACGGAGATGAATCAGGCGCTCGACAATATTTTCAATCATCCGAACGTCGCGCCGTTCGTCAGCCGGATTTTGATTCAGCAAATGGTAACGAGCGACCCGACGCCCGCATACATCGGGCGCGTGGCGGCGGTTTTCAACAATAACGGCTCAAACGCGCGCGGCGATTTGAAAGCCGTCGTGCGCGCCGTTCTGCTCGACCCGGAAGCGCGCGGCAATGTTAAAACCGACCCGAATTACGGCAAGCTGCGCGAGCCGGTTCAACTGGCGACTAATATTTTCCGACAATTTAACGTGCGTTCCGCCGACGGCGCGGCGGAGAGCGACGGCTACGTCAATCCGCAAGTGGCGACGATGGGACAAAACGCTTTTAACTCGCCGACGGTTTTCAATTATTATTCGCCGGATTACACCATTCCCGGAACGTCTTTGAACGGTCCTGAATTCGGTATTTTGACGACCGGAACCGCAATCGCCCGCGCCAATTTTATGAACACGTTCGTTTTCGGGCGTGTCAACGGCGGAACAAATACCGCGCCGTTCGGCACTTCTATAAATTTGTCGGAAATGCAGGCGCTGGCGGCGGCGGACGCGAGCGGCAACCGCCTGCTCGACGCGCTGAACACGCGATTGATGCACGGCACAATGTCGGCAGGGATGAAAAACACGATTCTGACGGCGGTTCAGGCAGTCGCCGCAACCGATTCCTTAACACGCGCGAGAACGGCGGTTTATTTAGTTGCCACATCGTCGCAGTATCAAGTGCAGAGATAGTTTATAGAGTTCGTAGAGTTCGTAGAGTAAAAGAAAATTCCTTCAATTCTATAAACTCTATGAACTCCAAAAACTCTACGAACTCCAAGGAGAATATGAAAACATCGAGACGGGAATTTTTGACGAAATCGACGTGCGCGCTCGGAATGGCGGCGCTCGCAACACAGTTTGAACACTTCGGGCTGATGAGCGCGATGGCGCAGACGGTCGAAGACGCCGACGCGCAACAAGTTCCGGGCGATTACCGCGCGCTGGTCTGCATTTTTATGCAGGGCGGAAACGACGGCAACAACACCGTCATTCCGAATCACAGCGACGCCAGCCTCAGCAATTACGCAGCTTACGGCAGCACGCGCACCGCGCAGGGCTTGGCAATCGCGCAAAGTTCGCTGCTGCCGATTTCGGTTCCGCGTATGAACGGCTTGACCTACGGCTTGAATCCGAATCTGGGAACTGTCGCGGGCGGCATCAACAACGGCATTCACGAGCTTTGGGCGCAGGGCAGAATGGCGGTCGTTACAAACGCCGGAACGCTCGTTTCGCCGATGACCAGAACGCAGTATCAAAGCAATTCGGTTCGCCGACCGTTCCAGCTTTTCTCGCATTCAGACCAGGTTTCCCAATATCAATCGGGACGCTCCGACACACCTTCGTTTACTGGCTGGGGCGGCAGAATTTCCGACCGGCGCACGTCGCCGGACAATCCGGGCGGCTTGATTCCGATGATTACTTCGATAAACGGCGCGCAGCTTTTTACCGCCGGGCAGACGACTCTGCCGCTGGCAATCGCCAACGCCGGAACTTCGTTGAGCAGCGTTCTTAATCCGCAGGGTTTTAACACGACGGCGGCTTCGCAGGCGCGCCTATCGGCTTTCAACCAACTGCGAAAACAGGATTTAGGCGCGAATTACGTCAAGGCGGCAAGCCATATTACCGACCAGGCGATTACGGCTAATCAGGCGCTCTCGACGTTTCAGGAAGTTACCGTCGCGTTTCCGAATACGAGCATCGGCAATCAATTGAAACAAGTGGCGCGGCTTATCAAAAAACGCGCCGATTTGAGCGTCAACCGCCAGATTTTCTACGTTCAGGTCGGCAGCTTCGACACGCATAATAATCAGATTACCGGGCAAGGCACGCTGCTCGCGCAGTTCAGCCAGGCGGTTCGCGCCTTTTACGACGAAATGGTCGCGCAAGGCGTTTCAAACAACGTAACGACTTTTACGCTTTCCGATTTTTCGCGCACGTTAAATCCAGCCGGTTCGGGCGCAACCGTCGGCACCGACCACGCTTGGGCAAATCATCTGTTCGTCGTCGGCGGCGCGGTTACGGGCAGCGATTTCTACGGTGCAAACACTTCAAACGGAACGCCTTTCCCGACGCTTGCGATGAACGGACCGGACGACGCCGACAGCGGCGCGAACGCGCGCGGGCGCTGGATTCCGACCACCTCGGTCGAGCAATACGCCGCGACTCTAGCTCGCTGGTATGGGCTTGCCGATGCCGATATGCCGCTGGTTTTTCCGAATCTCAGAAATTTTTCAAGCAGCAATCTCGGCTTTATGCAGCCTTAAAATTGATGTCGGCACAAACATCGAAAACGATTCAATAGAGAGAAAGCGCGATTGAAAATTCAATCGCGCTTTCTTCTTATAAAGATTATTCTTCTGCTGGTTAAAGATTTTCTCTTGTCGTAAAAACAATACCGAGCAAGTTTTGAAGATTCGGCAGAATTTACGCGCCGCAAAAAACATTCATTTCTTGACAGTCTTTAGTAACGAAACCTACACTTAAAACAACGAAAGGCGGTTTGAAAAAGCATTGAATCTTCCGAATTATCTGACATTGGCGCGTATTGTCGTCGTTCCGCTTCTGGTGGTCGTTCTTTTGACGCCGGTGGCGGAAGATTGGTTCGGCGTCAGCAGTTACGTTGCGGCAATCGCTATTTTTCTGTTCGCATCCTTGACCGACATTCTCGACGGTCATCTGGCGCGCAGCCGCAATCAGGTTTCAAAAATGGGCGCGCTGCTCGACCCGATTGCCGATAAACTCCTGGTTTCCGCCGCGCTCGTCGTGCTGGTCGAAAAGCATCTCGCGCCCGCCTGGACGGTCGTTATTATTCTGGGCAGAGAGTTTATCATCACCGGTTTGCGTTCGGTCGCGGCAAGTGAAGGCATTATAATTTCCGCGCAGAAAATCGGAAAAATAAAAATGTGGGCGCAGTGCGTGGCGATTGTCGCGCTGCTGGTCGCGGGCGCGAACGGCAATCCGCCGGTATCGAATTACGGCTGGTTTCTGCCGACGTTTCGCTTCTGGGAAATCGCCGAAGTGCGGACGGCGTTCGCGCATCTTTTTAGTCTGGCGATAACGACCGACGATTGGCGCGTTTTCGGTTATCTGGTCGGGCGCGCCGCGCTCTGGGTCGCGGTCATTACGGCTGTCTGGTCGATGTATGATTACTTCAAACATTTTTTAGTCGAAAATAAAAAACGGCAGTCCGTAAAAGACGCCGTTTTTAACGAAGCGAAAACTGCCGAAGCGATTTCAAACAAATAATTTACGAATTTCAAATTACGAATTACGAAATTAAAACGGGCAAAATCTTAATTCGCAACTCGTAATTTGAAATTTTCCTTATTGAACCTCGACGTTATCGCCCGGATGAATTTCCGTCGCGGTGCGCGTGATAACGGCGGTCGCGGTTTTTTCCCTGACGTTGAGAATCACCATTTCGCCGATTACTTCGCGCAGATTTTGCGGGCGGCGACTTTTGGCTTCCTCACTCTTAACAATGCTGCCGGTCGCCTGTTCGCCCGCTTTGCGCGGCGCTTGAATGGAAAATTTTCCGCCGCGGTAGCGTCTGCTTTGAAAGTCTTCGTTGCGCGCGCCAACCGTTTCCTTTAGTCCCTTTAAAAAAGTATTTCCGGTTCCGAGCGGGCGGTAAATCGTCAGATAATCGCCGATTTGCACGTTGTCTTCGGCGCCCAAATCGATATAAACGATTTGCTCGCGTCCGAGCAGTTCGAGTCCGTCGCACGCCATCAGAATTCTGCCCGACGCTTTGCCTGACGAATCCGCGAATGAATCGAGTGCCGGTCGGTTGGTGAATCGCGGGCTGGTTCGCTGCGGCGCAGGCTGAAGCAAATCGCCGAGCAGCAGATTGTCGCACGACATCCTGACGCGCACGATTGAAACTTCCGGCTTTACTCTGACCACTTCGACCATACCGACTTCCTGCACATAAAAACCGACATCTCTTTTATTCGTCCAGCGCGATTCGACCTGCCCGCGCGGGCGAATCACCGAAAACGTATCGCCGACTTTGACGCCGCGATTCGCGCCCGCGCTGATGTAAAGCTCGTCGCCCTGCGCGAAAATTTGTTTGTCCGCTTCGCCGCGCGCGCCGACCACTTCATAGCTCGTATCGACCGGAGCGGTTTGAATAAATCCGGCGCAGTAAAGATTATTGCCCGACACGACGGGCATTTCCCGGCTGGCTCGATTAATGACAACCGTCGGCGTCGGCGTCGGTCTCTGCGCGAAACCGCTTGATATTAATGCGAATAAGACAAAGAAAAGCGATGCGAAACTTGTTCTGAAAAACTTTTGAAAACTCACGTTGTTCTCCTTTTTACCGTTTTGTTTTTGAAATTATTTTCTTTCAGAAGAAAGAGGATTAAGTTGAAATACCCGATTCGTTTTAACCGGGCAGGTAACATCGTAACCTTTTGTTTAAACAATCGCCAACAGTTATTTTTATAGTTTTACAAACGACGAAAAGAAATTATTTCAAGACTTGCGGAAAGCCGAATCATTTTGTAGTATTTTCGATTGCGGCAGTATATTTCGTCGCCAAAGAACGCCGACATAGCTCAGTTGGTAGAGCAACGGTTTTGTAAACCGTAGGTCATCAGTTCGAGTCTGATTGTCGGCTCCATTTTTTAGATTTCAAAGCGATTCTTAACGAGTTGCTTTTTTGTTTTACACTCGTTTTTAATTTGTCCGAATATTATTATCCATACTGCGAGCGCGGCTGTCTTCAATAAATTGTTCATAATCTTGTCAGGAATGTTAATATTTCCTACAACGAGGTGAGATATGCAGTTTGTTTCGGAGAGAATAACGATTGACGAAAAAATTTGTAACGGGAAACCGACGATTCGCGGCAAGAGAATTACGGTTCAGACTGTTTTGGAGTTTTTAAGCGCGGGTGAAAGCGTCGAAGAAGTTCTCAATCAATATCCTATCCTCGAACGCGAAGACATCGCGGCGTGCCTGGAATTTGCTTCCGGTTTGATGAATCGAAATTACGTTATTAAATCGTTTGTATAAAATGACGAAGTACTTGATTGACGTAAATTTGCCTTACCGTTTTTCGCTATGGAAAAGAGATGATTATATTC
>JALZOE010000329.1 GCA_030857325.1 Acidobacteriota bacterium | reverse complement strand
CGTCAGAATACTGCGAAAAACTTAGTCAGTTAGTGCCGGCAGAACTTAAGAGTAAATTTATCGATAGATTTACCCTCACTTTAGAAGATGTGGGTTTTCTAGGAGCGCATTGGGAACTGAGCAAATTAGTCAGAGAAAAGAAAACACTGAAACATATCATACAGGCGTATCAGCACGCTAAGAAGAAAGATTTAGGCATTGAAACTAATTTTGCTTTTGGCAAACCATTGGACACGTTTAGTTTTAATAGTGATTCGACATTCAAGATGACTGGTTTTCAAGTTATTGAATTACTCAAAAAACATAAAATTCCAATCAAAAGACTTCTTGAATGTCCTGTTTGCTTAAAAATCGTTTGGGTGAAAACAACACGCGCTGAAACTTGCGGTGAAAAAAAATGCTCTGACGAATTAGGCAACCGAAAAAGATTAGCTGCAGCAAAAGCACTGAAAGAAAAGCAAGATAATCATTTTAAGTCGAGGGTAGAAAAATAATGGCACTTTATAAACGCCCAAATTCAAAATACTGGTGGATGAAGTTTCACTTCGACGGCGAGCTTGTCCAGCAGTCAACAAAGGTCGCCAACAAGCGCGATGCCGCAACGATTGAAAGCGCGTATCGAACGCAGCTTGCACTTGGTAAAATCGGCATCGAGCCAAAAGTTAAAGCTCCGACATTTTCAAAAGCGGTTGAAGATTTTCTTGAATGGTCAAAGGTCGAACACGCCGCGCAGCCGAATACTTACCGGCGTTATTACTTTTCCGGCGAGTTGCTCAAGAAGTATTTCGGAGCGGTCAAGGTCGATAAGATTCAAAAGAAAGATATTGAAAACTTTATCGCTTGGCGTTCGGGTCAAACATCGCGCAAAACAAAGGAATTTATCACGCGGGAAACAATCAACAACGAACTGCTTACCTTGAAAATCATTCTCAAGCGGCTTGTCGAATCAAAGATACTGCGTAATAATCCGGCACTCGGAGTTAAGCAGTTAAAAGCTAATGATAGAAACTTTCACGTTATAACGCACGACGAAGAAAAACGATATTTGCTTGCCGCGCCGCCGCCGCTCTCTGATGTAGCAATCATAATGCTGGAGACGGGTATGAGATGCGGCGAAGTGTATCGCCTTCGCCGCTCCGATGTTTCATTTGATAAAGGCTTTCTTCAAGTGGTTAAGGGCAAAACCGATTCATCTATTCGGCAAGTTCATTTGTCGGAGCGGGCAAAAGAAGTTTTGAAGTATCGCGCCGGTAAGTTCACAGGCGAATATCTTTTCCCGCAAAACGATATTGACGGGCGCGATGCCACAAAAACATTAGACAGACTGCATTTAGAGACAATCAACAAACTCGAATTAAAGTTTCGTCTCTACGATGCCCGGCACACATTCGCCAGCCGCCACGTCGAAGGCGGAATTGACTTGCTTGTTCTGGCATCTATACTTGGACATAGCAATTTGAAAATGGTTATGAGATACGCGCATCCGTCCGAAACATTCAAAGCCGACGCCATTCGGAAAATGGAAACGAGCAGAAAAGCAAAAGCAGTCTAAAAGAAGTAAATTGACGCCGACTAGCTACATTATTAGATACAGCATAGTTTTTTCATACCATTTGACAGGCTGTAAATAAAGGTAAATAAAACACTTACAGCATTATCATAATTCTAATCTTATGAATCAAACATACATCAACGAATTAAAAAATCATATCGGCGAAATGGTTGTCTTAAAAGGCTGGCTGTATAACTCGCGTTCGAGCGGAAAATTAGTGTTTCTGCAATTAAGAGACGGCACGGGTATTGTCCAGTGCGTCGTTTTCAAACCGAACGACGAAGGATTGTTCGAGAGCGCCAAATCGCTCGGACAGGAATCTTCGATAATCGTAACGGGCAAAGTCAAAGAAGACACGCGCTCTTCAATCGGCGTCGAACTCGATGTAACCGGTTTGGAAATCATTCAAAACGCCAGTGAATATCCGATTACGCCGAAGGAACACGGCACGGAATTTCTGATGGACAACCGCCATCTGTGGATTCGTTCCCGAAAACAGCACGCGGTTTTGCGAGTCCGCCACACGGTTATTAAAGCGACGCGGGATTTTTTCGACGACAACGGTTTTATCTTAGCCGATACGCCGATTTTCACGCCCGCCGCCTGCGAAGGCACGACGACGCTTTTCGAGGTCGATTATTTCGAGGACGACAAAGCGTATCTGACGCAGAGCGGGCAGCTTTACAACGAAGCGACCGCCGCGAGTTTGGGCAGAAGCTACGCTTTCGGTCCCGTGTTTCGCGCCGAAAAATCGAAAACGCGCCGCCATCTGACCGAATTCTGGATGGTCGAGCCGGAAATGACTTATGCTTACCTCTCGGACGTGATGGATTTAGGCGAAGGCTTGATAAATTACATTGTCGAAAGAGTTTTGAATGACAGACAAGAGGAATTAAAAACGCTCGAACGCGACGTTTCAAAATTAGAATCGATTCCGCAAAGCAAATTCCCGCGCATCCACTACGACGAAGCCGTTAAAATTCTTCAGGCGGGATTTGAAAAAGGCGAGCTTGAAAACAACTTTGAATGGGGCGGCGATTTCGGCGCGCCGGACGAAACTTTTATCGCCAATCAGTTTAACGCGCCCGTTTTCGTTCATCATTTCCCCGCCGTCATCAAAGCGTTTTACTTCGAGCGCGATGCGACGCGTCCCGAATTAGCGTTAGGCGCAGACCTTCTCGCGCCCGAAGGCTACGGCGAAATCATCGGCGGCGGCGAACGGGCGATGAATCTCGAATTTCTCGAAAAGCAGATTGAAGCGCACAACCTGCCGCGTGAATCGTTTGAATGGTATCTCGATTTGCGGCGTTTCGGCAGCGTCCCGCACGCCGGTTTCGGAATGGGCGTCGAACGCGCGACGGCGTGGATGTGCGGCATCGAACACGTCCGCGAAACGATTCCGTTTCCGCGTATGCTTTACCGTCTGAAACCGTAAAAAGCTGAATAAATATTAACGAGAAATTTTGTTTTATGAAAAAAATTACAGCGATTTTGCTGATTGTTTTCGGATTTTGTTCTTTTGTTTCCGCCGAAGAACCGATAAAAGATTTAAAGCCGACCGTGATTTTAATTTCGCTCGACGGTTTTCATCCGCGTTACCTGGAAAAATTTAAGCCGCCGGTTTTGAATGAACTGGCGAAAAAAGGCGTGCGGGCGAAATGGCTGATTCCGGCGTTTCCGACCAAGACTTTTCCGAATCATTACACGATAGCGACCGGACTTTATCCTGAGCATCACGGGATAATCGAGAATAATATTTACGACGCCGGATTTGACGCGCTGTTCGGTTTGAGCAGAACCGAAGAAGTGCAAAACGCGCGCTGGTGGCTCGGCGAGCCGATTTGGGTTACGGCTGAGAAACAAGGGCAGCGAGCGGGCGCGTTTTTCTTTCCCGGCACGGAAGCGCCGATTACGGGCGTTTTGCCGACGTTCTGGAAAAAATACGACGGAAAGATTCCGAACTCCGAGCGCGTCGATACGATTTTGTCGTGGCTCGACTTGCCGCAAAAGGCGCGCCCGACTCTTTACACGCTTTATTTTTCCGACCCGGACGACGCCGGACACGGTTTTTCGCCCGATTCAAAAGAGACGGCGGACGCCGTTCAAAAAGTTGACGGCGCGGTCGGGCGATTGGTTGACGGTTTGAAGCGGCGCAAAATCGATAAAAAAGTTAATCTGATAATCGTCTCCGACCACGGAATGGCGACGGTTGACCAGCGCAACGCCGTTTTTCTGGACGACGCTTTCGATTTGTCGAAAGCCGGGCGGATTTTATGGACGGGCGAGATTGTCCAGATTTTCCCGAAAGCGGGCGCGCAGCGGGAAATTATCGATAATCTGCAAAGCAAAATAACCCGCGCCCAATGCTGGGAAAAAGCGGACGTTCCGGCGCGGTTTCATTACAACGACAGCCCGCGCATCGCGCCCGTCGTCTGTTCGGCGGACGAAGGCTGGATT
>JALZOE010000328.1 GCA_030857325.1 Acidobacteriota bacterium | reverse complement strand
GTGCAGCCTTCGTTGTAGGCGACGTAACCACCCGCTTCCGCAACAATTAATGTGCGTTCAAACTGTCCCGAATCCTGCGTGTTGATGCGGAAATACGTTGACAATTCCATCGGACAGCGGACGCCTTTCGGGATAAAAACGAATGAACCGTCCGAGAAAACCGCCGCGTTCAAAGCGGCGTAAAAATTATCGTTCGACGGCACGACCGAGCCGAGATATTTTTTAATTAATTCTGGATATTCTTCGACCGCTTCGGTGAACGAGCAGAAAATAACGCCCGCTTCCAAAAGTTTTTTCTTGTAAGTCGTCGCTACCGAAACCGAATCGAACACGGCGTCAACCGCGACGTTTGCCAGCATTTTCTGTTCGGTCAAAGGAATGCCGAGCTTTTCAAAAGTTCTCAGCAACTCCGGGTCAACTTCGTCCAAACTCTGCTTTTTGACTTTTTGTTTCGGCGCGCTGTAATAGCTGATGTTTTGAAAATTGATATTCGGATAATGAAAATTCGCCCAGTTGTCGGGCTGTTTCATTGTCAGCCAATGACGAAACGCTTTGAGGCGAAATTCGAGCAGCCATTCGGGTTCGTTTTTCTTCGCCGAAATAAGGCGAACCGTATCTTCGGACAAACCTTTGGCAATCGTTTCGGTTTCGATGTCGGTTGTAAAACCGTATTTATATTCTCTGTTGGCTAAAATTTCTGTTGCTGTTGACATATATTTATAAAAACTTTAATTGGTTAAAATTTCGCCGCCGATTCGCTTTTCGGCGCGCTTTATTTGGTGAAACATTGCATTGACTTTCGCTTCGTTGCCGATAAGCTGCGCCAGAGTTATTTGCGACAGCGCTTCCTGAATAATTTCGTGCAAGCCGACAATGACGGGGCGAATGCCGCAATCGCCGGTGTGAACGCACGTTTCCAGAACGCCCTTGTAGCTCTGACAATGATTTTCAACCGCATCGGCGTCTAAAACTTTTATCACTTCGTTTAACCTGATTTCGGAGGCGGCGCGCGCCAGCGTATAACCGCCTTTCGTGCCGCGCGTCGCCGAAACAAATCCGGCTTTGTTCAAAAGCCACATCAATTTTCCGGCGTTGGCGGCGGAAATGCCTTCGCGCTCGGCAATCTGCGGCAAGGTTAAAGATTCGCTCGCGTCGAGCATCGCCAGTTGCAACAAACATCTGAGTCCATATTCTTCCTGCGCCGAAATCTTCATTGTCTCAACTCGCTGAAAACCGTGTATTTATGAGCAAACATTAGATTAACAAAACCTTACTTTTATTTCAAGATTGGCGAAACGATAGCCGGATATGATAAATTTTTGCTGTCGTCGTTAATCGAAACATCTGTTTTTTAGATGACGAAACCTTTCAAAAAGGGAAAAATAAATTGCTATGAAAAAAAATTATCACAAATCGTTTTTACTGATTTTATTTGTTTTAGGCGCGGCGGTTTGGACGGTCGACGCGCAAAAGATTCGTCCGGTAAAATATCCGTATCCGGTGCGGTATTTTAATTTAACGATTGAGAATAAACCCGTGAAAATGGCGTATATGGACGCTCAACCGACTGACGGCGCGACGGGCAGAACCGTTATACTTTTTCACGGCAAAAATTTTAACGGTTATTACTGGAAAGATACGGCGGCGCGATTGACGAAAGAAGGCTTTCGCGTCGTCGTTCCTGACCAAATCGGCTGGGGAAAATCCGATAAACCGAACATTCACTATAGTTTCCATCTGCTCGCCCAAAACAATAAAAAACTGCTCGACGCGCTTCGTGTGAAAAGCGCCGTCGTCGTCGGGCATTCCATCGGCGGAATGCTGGCGGCGCGATTCGCGCTGATGTATCCGCGGACAACCGAAAAATTGATTCTCGAAAATCCTATCGGCTTGGAAGATTACCGAACGTTCGTGCCGTATGCGAGTTTTGAAGATTTGCTGAAAGGCGAGCGGGCGCAGACTTACGCGTCACTAAAAAAATATCAGCAGACTTATTACACGGACTGGAAACCAGAATACGAACAGTATGTTCAGGCGCAAGCCGAATCTTTAATCAGACCGGATTTTCCGCAAGCCGCCGTCGCAAACGCCCTGACTTCGCTGATGGCTTACGAGCAGCCGGTTGTTTATGAATTCAAAAATATAAAAGCTCCGACGCTGTTAATCATCGGGCAGACGGACAGAACGGTTTTGGGCAAAAATCGTTTGCGAGCGGAATCGCGGGACAAATACGGGCAGTATCCCGAACTCGGAAAACGCGTTAATCGTGAAATTTCCGGCTCGAAATTAGTCGAATACGAAAACGTCGGACACATTCCGCACGTTCAGGTTTTCGATTCGTTTACTGACGAATTGCTGAAATTTATTAAATAGCACTCGAATCAAATTGGCAATTTTTATAAAACTCGCGGCGCTTTCTTTCGTTTAATTCGGAACAATCGATTTAATTGAATGGCTTCAGCCTAATTTGTGCTAAGGCGGGAAAGATGATTGTTTTTTATTTAAATATCGGTTAAAGCCTTTTGTTTTATTGCTAATCTGTCGGCAATTTATAAAGCAGTAATTTATAAATTGTTTTTTAATTTAAGCCGGAAAATTTCTTGCGAATCTTGACGGCGCGTTCCAGATTATCGACGTTTTCCAAAACTTTCAAGCGCAAATCTTTGTCTAAATTCGGATTGTCGGCGAGGAATTTGTTGACGATTGCCAACGCCTGTTCGCTTTTTTGCCCGCCGACGAACGCGCCGAGCCAGCCGTTGACGAAAAAGATTTTGCGGTTGCGTTTGAGATTCGGCAATTCTTTTAACGCGTTTTCTAAAAACGGCAAAGTTAAATCAGCGTGTTTCGTCGAATTAAACGGCGAGAACGCGGTTTCGATGTAACTTTCGGAAATTTCCTTGTTGTTTGTAAAATCACCGAAAAACTTTTGTTTGTTTTCCGCCGTCGCTATTCCGGCGCGCGCGGCGTAAGCGTAGCGTTTCGCGTCGTCGGACGTTTCGGTTTTTTCGAGTTCGGCGAGAATTTGCGTGGCGTCTTTGTCGCTCAATATTAAAAGTTTCGTTGCGATGTCGAATTTGTCTTTGGTTTTTAATTTCAAATCTTTTATTTGTAATTTGCCGCTCAAAACGTCTTTCAAAGTTTGCTTGCCTGAAGCGACGTTCAAAAACGCTCGATAAAAAGTAATTCGCTGTCCGAGCGTCGGCGCGTTTTGCATTTTATCAATCAAAATGGTTTCGACTTCCGCGGCGAATTCATCGCGCTGTTTGTCCGACGGGTAATAATTCATCGCCGTCGAAACTCTGCCCAAAAGCGTTTGAATCGTGCTTTCGTCCGTTTCGACGTTCAAGTTTTTGATGACGAGCCGGACGTAATCGCGCGGCGCGAGTTCGGCTTCGCGCACGCTGTCCCACAAACTTCCCCACATCATCGCACGCAGGAAGTCGTCTTTTTCCGTCTGGATATTTTCGAGAACGTAAGCGCGGCTTTTCTCGTCAAGCAGAAAGATGCCGTAGCCGTAATCACCGTAATTTGGGAAAACGAATTTATATTCAGTGTTAAGAGCTACCTGT
The DNA here is from genome assembly GCA_030857325.1 of Acidobacteriota bacterium. Taxonomy (GTDB): domain Bacteria; phylum Acidobacteriota; class Blastocatellia; order Pyrinomonadales; family Pyrinomonadaceae. Next base: position 443 of record JALZOE010000328.1, on the reverse strand, counting down.
GTTCCAGTAAATTTATCAATATGATTTGTTTCTACAATCTTAGTTGAACCGTCGTTAAGAATTATTAAAACCTTTGTCTTTTCTCGCCATAAAGTATTATCTTGCAAAACACTTCGTTGGAAAATTCTTACATTACTTTGAGAAATAAGATTTGGTGCGGCGTTTACAGGTAAAAAGAATTTTGGCATTCCGCGTTTTGTAACCCAAACATTCGCCCAATCTTTCAAATCCTGCTTGCTTGCCAATTCAAATTCCTTCACCAAATCCGTCCATTCGGCGTTGGCGAATTCGTGTTTCTTCAAAAATGCGCGGACGGCGGTTTGAAATTTATCTTCGCCCAGATAGAACTCGGCTTGGCGCAGAAACGACGGGGCTTTGCGATAGACGATGTTGCCGTAAGCCGATTTTGCCTGGCTCAAATTGGGGATTTCCTGATAAATCGG
>JALZOE010000327.1 GCA_030857325.1 Acidobacteriota bacterium | reverse complement strand
GTTTAAAAGGCGTAAACGCCGCTTCGTTTTTGAAAACTATAACGGTTGTCGGAATCGGCGAATTCAAATTTGCTTTGCTCAAAACTTGCCGGAAAACTTCGCGAAACTGTTCGAGTCTGGTTGCCACTTTGCGAATGTCTTTTTCCGAAGCGTTGCCGATTAAATTGAAATTTTTCGAGCGTACCCGAAGCCATTCGTTTTTAGCAAAAGTATTTGTATGCGCGAAGCACAAAACAAGCAAAACAAAAGCCGCCGCCGGGAAATACTTTTTTATTTTCATATCGAGGTTGAAATTTTTTAGTTTTTAGAATTCAGGAGTTGAAATTTTCGCGCCGGTATCAGAGCAATATAATCGTTCTTTACGTTGCCTGAGGCTTGAGTTAAACTTAATTTTAAAACAAAACGCGCAGTTTCGGAAATGTTTTTTTCACTTATAAAGATTTTTATTCGATTTTCATTAAAATTACCGGAAAGGAAACTGCAAAGCAGTAAATTCCAAAATAATATTTATAAAAATGCCGCATCCGAAAATTTTAGACAGAAATAAAACCGTTCTCGTCGTCGTCGATTTACAGGAAGCGTTTCGCAGTCCGATAAACGATTTCGCGCAGATTGTTACGCGCGTCTCGATTGCCGTGCGCGGTTTTCAGATTTTAGGTTTGCCCGTAATCGTTACCGAGCAGTATCCGAAAGGTTTGGGCAAAACGGCGGAAGAAATTCTATTCAGTCTGCCGCCGGAATTTGAGTTTGTCGAAAAAACCGCGTTCAGTTCGTGCGGTTCGAGTGTTTTTATGGAAAAACTGCGGGCGACAAACGCCGAACAAATCGTTTTGTGCGGACTCGAAACGCACATCTGCGTCAATCAAACCGCGCACGATTTATTGAAAGAAAACTTTGAAGTTCACGTTTTAACCGATTGCGTCGGCTCGCGCTTTACGCCGGACAAGGAAGCCGCGCTCAAAAAAATGCAGGTGAACGGCGTCATACCCGCCACAATCGAAATGACGCTTTTTGAACTGCTGCGCGACGCCCGACACGAACAATTTAAAGAAATACAAAATCTTATCAAGTAATAAGTGATTGATAATAGTTTTTGATTTTTTTACTCAACACCTATCACTTATCACCTATCAAAATGGAAATTTTATCTTCTCTAAATCCGCCGCAGCGCCAAGCCGTCGAGCAGACCGAAGGCGCGCTTCTTATTCTGGCGGGCGCGGGTTCGGGCAAAACTCGTGTCATAACTTTACGCATCGCTTATCTGATTGCCGAAAAAGGCGTCGCGCCGTATAACATTCTCGCCGTTACGTTTACCAACAAAGCGGCGGGCGAAATGCGCGAGCGCGTCAATGGTTTTCTCGAAGGTCAAAAACTGCAATCCGCGCCGCTTATCGCCACGTTTCACGCGCTCTGCGTGCGGATTCTGCGGCAGGACATCGAACATCTCGGCGAAGGCTACACTAAATCTTTTACCATCTACGACACCAATGACCAGCAGAAAGTCATTAAAGCCTGCGTCAAAGACATCGGAATGGATGAAAAACAGCTTTCCGCGCGCGGCGTCCAAAGCCAAATCAGCGCGTCGAAAAATCGCGGAGAAGACCCGGAAATGTTCGCCGCCCGCGTCGAATACGCCGACGAAAAACGTTCGGCAATCGCCCGCGTTTTCAAGCTGTATGAAGAAAGATTAAACAACGCAAACGCGCTCGATTTTGACGATTTACTGATAAAAACCGTCCGGCTTTTGCGACAATCTCACGAAGTCCGAGAAAAATATAACAATAAATTCAAATATATTCTGGTTGACGAATATCAGGACACGAACGCGCTGCAATTTGCTTTAATTCAATATTTAACCGAAAAACAGCAAAATATCTGCGTGGTCGGCGACGACGCGCAGAGTATATACGGTTTCAGAGGAGCGGACATCGGTAATATTTTGTCGTTTGAAGAACATTATCCGAAAGCGAAAGTGATAATGTTGGAGCAGAATTACCGCTCGACGCAGACGATTCTCGACGCCGCCGACGCGATTATCAGCAACAACGAAGGGCGCAAGGAGAAAAAACTGTGGACGAATAAGGACGGCGGCGAAAAGATTTTTTATTACCAGGCGTTCGACGCGGACAACGAAGCGCGTTTTGTCGCCTCGCGCATCGAAGAACAGCAGCGGCGAAATCTGCAGGATAAAATCGCCGTTCTCTACCGCACAAACGCCCAATCGCGCGTTTTTGAAGACGCTTTTCGCCGCCTGCGAATCGATTACAACATCGTCGGCGGATTTTCCTTTTACGAGCGCGCCGAAGTCAAAGACGTTATCGCTTATTTGAAGATGGTTCTAAATCCGTTTGACGACATTGCGCTTCTGCGCGTCGTCAACACGCCGCCGCGCGGTTTGGGCAAAACTTCGCTCGACGAATTGAGCTTTCGCGCCAGAGATTTCGGCGTTTCGCACTGGGAAGCGCTTAATATTATCACCGCCGAAGGCTACGACCAGCCGTTGAATTTAACCGCTCGGGCTTTGGAAGCCTTGCGAAACTTCAAAAAATCAATTGAGAAACTACAGGTAAAATCGAGTGAAAGCTCGCAGACCGATAAACTCGTAACCGAAACGGTCATCGCGGCGATTGAGGATTCCGGTTACGCCAATATGCTGCGGGCGGAAAATTCCGACGAGTCGGCGACGAGACTGGAAAATCTCGAAGAACTCGTCAACGCCGCCGTCGATTACGATAAACAGGAAGAAAACGGCTTGCGCGATTTTATCGACCACGCCGCGCTGTCGTCGGATATGGACAAATTCGACCGCAACGCCCGCGTAACTTTGATGACCGTTCATTCGGCGAAGGGCTTGGAGTTTCCCATTGTCTTTCTCGTCGGCTTGGAAGACGGAATCTTCCCGCACTCCCGCAGCATCAACGACCCGAAAGAATTGGAAGAAGAACGCCGTCTCGCCTACGTCGCCATCACGCGCGCCGAGAAAAATTTGTATGTTACGCACGCGATGCGCCGCCGCGTTTACGGCGAAGAAATGGCGGCTGAACCGTCGCAGTTTTTAAATGAACTGCCGCTCGATTTGATACAGGATTTATCACGCGGCTCAAGCTGGCTCTCTTACGCGAAAAGCTCGACCGTTAAAAACAACAAACACGTCGCCGGCGCGCTGCGCGGCGAAAACGCGCCCGAAAAACCGAAAAATATTTACACCGGCAAAACCTACAACAACGCCGACGCCATCGCCGAATTTTTCAGCAGAAAAAAAAGCGGTCAGCCGTCAGCCGTCGGCGGTCAGCCGGAAGACAAGCCGAAACCGCCGTCGGGATTCGATAAATTAAAGGCTTTGTCGGAACAATCGAAAATCCAAAATCCAAAATCCAAAATCGACGACGGTTTTTCTCCCGGCTCGCACGTTCGCCACGCCAAATACGGCAAAGGCTTGGTTTTGCGGCGCGAAGGCGCGGGCGACAACGTAAAGCTGACAATCAGTTTTCCCGGTTTCGGTCAAAAGAAATTGATTGAAAAATTCGCCAATCTCGAAAAAGCCTAAACCTGGTTCGTCAGATTTCCCTTAGACCATTTTTTTCACTCGAATCATTTCAGACTGATTGAACTTAAAAAACTTCGGTATTTCGGCTCAGACCACTTTCCCGTTTACATCGCCCTGAGCCTCGAACCCGAAGCCCGGATTGAACAGGAAGAACCGCGGGCGGACCAAACTCAGGAAAAGGAAGCCGCAGAAAAAATCGAGAAAGCGCTGTAAATAATTTTATCGCAGCTTCCGGCAAACGATTTTATCGAATCAACCGCTTAAATTTTTACAAAAATACGTTTTCGGTAAAGCAGCCACATTAAAAACAGCCACAGCAAAATATAGGAAACCGCATACATCAACGAAGCATTTACCGGCGCGGCGAAAGGCAGAAAAACATTTTCAAAAATCGCCTGCTGCAAAGAAATCGTTTTATCGTTTGCGCCGTCGAGATTTATTAAACTAAAAATGCGTCCGAGCGCGCCGGAGGCGACG
>JALZOE010000326.1 GCA_030857325.1 Acidobacteriota bacterium | reverse complement strand
GTATAAATCACTATTTGCCGATTTTAATCCGAAAATTTAGGCTTGATTATCCCGATTGATAAAACGCGAGAGAACAAAAAGAGAAACGAAAAAGAAGAGGATAAAAAACACGATTGAAAAAGTTGAATTATAGACAAACCGCGAACAGACGGAACGCAGAATAATCGAAGCGGCGACGGCGATGTCGTAAACCAAATGCAGGGCGAAATTTCCGACGGCTAAAAGCTGTTCGCCGAATTTAACAAACGCTGCGGCAACCGTTCGCGTTTCTCCGCCGAGTCCTAAAATAAACAGCAAAAACAAAGCTGTAATAACAAAAATCGCTCTGAATCTCTCTTTCGGGCAGCGCAGACCGCTCACTTTGCTTTCGGCATTGGCGACGACGATTTTTGTAAAATTTTCGGGCAGCTTAAATTCTCTTTCGCCTTCGAGCGCGAAATCGAGCGTGAACAATAATCTTTTTTGTTCGTTGAGTTCCGAAGCGCAGAGTTTGCATTCCACCAGATGCGTCTCCAAATCGAGTTCTTCACGCGCGGCAAGCTCGCGGCGCGGGCATTCGTTTTCGATGTTCAGATTCGGTAAACTCATTTACTTCAAGAACTTAATCGTCAAAGGATATTCCCAAAACTCGCCGTTATTGGCTTTGATTCCGCCGATAATCGGGAAAACCACAGCCATAATTCCGAGAGCGACGAAACCTAAAATTCCGACCAAAACGAATAATAAAATGAAACTTATCGCTCCGTAAATAAGGCTGGAAATCATCCAGTTGGCAATTATTTTTCCGTGCGCGTCGAGCGCGGGCATTTTATCTTTTTGAGTTTGCCAAAGCACAATCGGCACGACGACTCCGGCAAACGGAATCAGAAAATTCAATAATTGCGACAAATGCAAAAACATTCCCATTTGTTTTTGTTCGGGAGTTTGCAAAGACATCGGCGGCGGTTGCTGCATATAATCCATAATTTTTGCTCCTTAAATTCCCTTAAAACCTCTGTCGGAAAAAATTTCGCGCATCATTTCGCGCGCTCTGAAAAGGCGATTTTTTACCGTTCCGAGCGGCAGACTGGTAATTTCGGCAATCTCGTCGTAGCTCAAATCCTGAGCGTGGCGCAGCAGAATCAATTCGCGGTAAACAGTCGGCAGACATTTGACGACCGACTCGATTTCCCGACGCCACTCGCTGCGCTCGCGTTCCTGTTCCGGCGTCGGATTCGGGCTTTCAATTTGGAGTTGATAACTGCCGTCGGCGTTTTCCGCTTCGATGCTCTGCTGGCTGACCGAGTTTTTCCGCATATAATCAATCGCGGCGTTGTGCGCGATGCGGTAGAGCCAGGTCGAAAATTTATAATCCGAGCTGTAGCGATTAAGGGAATTGTAAACTTTTATAAAAACTTCCTGCGTTACGTCGAGCGAAGCGTCGTAATTGTTCAGCATTCGATAAACATACGCCGTTATCGGTCGCTGGTAACGGCGCACGAGTTCTTCAAAACCGTCCTCGCGCCCGCCGATTGCTTTTTCAATCAGCTCGCCGTCGGTCAGTTGCCGGATATTTTCGAGTGCAAATGCTTGTCTTATCATAGATGCCAAGTTTATACGGGAGATTGTGAAACCAAGTTTCAAAAAAGTTCAAGGTTCAAGGTTCAAAGTCGCCTCTATTCCAACATTGAACATTAAACTTTGAACCTTGAACTTTTTATTTCCAGCCGAGTGCGGCGAGACCGGCGGGCGCGGCGATTTCGTCGAAATTCAAAGTTTGACCGGGCATATTCAGACCGACATCTTCCGGTTGCAGAATATCGAGCGTTCTGCCGAGCGCTTCGGACGCGATTTCCTTTAATCGGTCGGGCGTTAAATCCTTGCCGACAACCAGTAGTTTTTCAAGAAAATTTTCGCTTTCGTCGTTGCCCAGACGGTCGCGGTAGAACATCAGCAGACGATAAATTTCGTCGTCTCTTTCACTTTCCGTGCAGGTTACGGAACGAACGACGGTCGGCTCGCTGCCGCGCATAATCAACGCGACAAAACCATCCGGCTGGGCGCTTATCAGAAGCGAATCGCTTTTTTTTTCCTTTTTATTCTTATCGAAAAGCCAGTTGGCTTCGCTGACGGCGCGCGGCAAAATCAAGCCCGCCTGCCAGCCGAGCATCTCGAAAAGAGTTTCGTATTCGTCAATTACGCTGAGTTTGACGGCGGTCGCAAAATAACGCGCCTTGCCGCTCGCGTCGGCGGCGATTTTTTCACGCGAAATCCGCAGCTCGCCAGCCGGAATGCCGAACGTGTTTTCCGCTTTCCAATCTAAAACCTGCAACAACTCGTCTTTTGACGCCGGTTCGGTGTCGAGCGTTAAAATCGCCGTCCGCGCCGTGTTGCTCGGCAAGGACACCGACCAGCGTTTCTGTTTGAGCAAACCGGCGTTCGACACCGCTTCCTGAAGCAGAACCGTCATTTCAGCCGGATTTTTAATGTTTTGCTCGATAAAGCTCGGCTGGAGAAGATGCGGCGGCAACTCGATTGTCGCCGCCTGCTTGATGCCGAATCGCCCTTTGCCCGCTCTTTGCAAAGCAATCGCCGTAACGCTTTGCTGTTCCAAGCCGAGTGCGGCTTTCGGATAATTCGGCTGGATTATATTTTCTAACATTCTTTTTAATGGATAATGGAAAACGGATAATGGATAATTAAAGAACTGTTTTTACATTATCCATTATCCGTTTTCCATTATCCGTTATTTAATAATCTTCGTATTTTTTGCCGTTGGCGTCTTCACCTTCGGCAAGACTTTTCACGTCTTTTAAGCCTTGCTCGGCGTCGAGCGAATTGGTGTCTTCGCCCTGAATTTCGCGCCACTCGGCTTTTTCCGTTATCGGGTCAACCGGCAACTCGCGCAGGTAATTGGCTTTTACCAAATCGTCCAGCGACTGCGGCAGTTTTCCTTTGTCGGTCGCAAACTGGTCAATCTGGCGGCGCATCTGCCACAGATTCTGGCGCAGAACGTTTTCCCGCGCCTGTTGAACGCTGCTTTGATAGGCGGGCAAAGCGACCGAAAGCAGAATAATTATAATGAACATCGTAATCATCAATTCGAGCAGTGTAAATCCCGATTGAGGACGCGGAAACGCGGAGACGCGACGACGCGGCGATGTAATAATTAAATTGTCTTTCTGTCTCCGCGTCTCCGCGGGCGGGCGTCTCCGCGTCTCGTTGTTACCAATCACTGTATTTCTCCCCGTTTAACGCCTCGCCGTCGGAACTCGAACGCACGTCGAAAACATTGATTTCATCCCAGCTTTCGTCATCCTTTCCTTGAAAAGACGAACGAAACTTCCAATCGGCTTCGCCGGTCATCGGGTCAATCGGCAGCTCGCGCAGGTAAACCTTGTTCAGTTCCCTATTTTCATTTAATTCCGTCGCCTGTTTGTCGTCAAACGGTCGCCCGCCCTGAATGTTCAAGCCGCGCGCGCGCACCTTTACGCCTTCGGCAAGCAGTTCGAGCGTCGGCGGATAACGGTCGAGATTATCCGTCTGAAAAATTTTGCAGTCGTCAATCATAACGCGGCTGCGCGGGTCGGCTTGAACGCTTCCTGTGCGCATTCTTCCTAGAGCTTCGTTGTTATTTGCGATGCCGCCCTGACACGCGCCGATTGTATCGCGGTGAAATTCGTCGATTGCCGAACGCATCAAGCGCAGATTTTCGCGCAGGCGCAACTCCTTTTCGCGTTTCGCCGCGTTTTGCGTTAAGGGAATCGTTCCCATCACTAAAATTGCGAGAACCGTTAAAGTAATGATTAATTCAAACAAAGTAAAACCATTGTCCGATTTTGGATTTTGGATTTTGGATTTTGGATTTCGTTTGTTTTTCATTTCTTAAATTTAACAATCGGATAAAAATTAAAACTTAACCGAAAAATTCTTGCCGTCGGCGGTTAGAAAATTCAAAATGTCGCGCTCGAAAGCCATTTCGTGTTTGCCTTCGGTTAAGGCTTCGACTTCGATATACGCCAGAATGCCCGAACTGTTTTCAGCCGTG
>JALZOE010000325.1 GCA_030857325.1 Acidobacteriota bacterium | reverse complement strand
TAAGAGCGATGACGCCGACGTTCGCCGTGTCGCCTTTATCGCCCGAACGAGCGTGCGCGAGTTTTAATAATTCGATTTTCATAATTTTATTTTCAACAAAATTTCTGTGTTATTTCTTAAACTTTAACTTTAAGAGTTGACGTTTCGACACTTAAGAAACAGTTTTTATTGTTTATCCTTAAATAAAGTAATAATTACATTTATAGCCGGTAAGAATGTGCGTACATTATACATTCTTCAAACTCAAATAATAAAACGCCGTAATCGCGAGCGAATGCGTAAACTTTTCACTGCGAATTAGATTTTCAATTTCCGCCATCGAAACAAGTTTTGTTTTGACGCTTTCGTGTTCATCAAAAGCTGTTTCGTGCGTTTTTTTACAGTCTAAAGCTAAATAATGAAAAATCCAGTTATTTTGAATCGCCGGATTAGGGCGCGATTTTCCAAGAAAAATAAATTCGTTTGACGAAAAACCCGTTTCTTCCAACAATTCACGCCGCGCCGCCGCTTTGGGCGATTCGTGTTCGTTAATCATTCCGCCGGGAATTTCCAAAACGATTTCTTCCGCGCCGTGCCGGAACTGTTCGATTAAAACGACTTCGCTTTTTTCGGTTAAAGCTATTACATTCACCCAATCGGGATTTTCGACGACGAAAAATGTCGCTTCCGCGCCGTCCGATTCGCATTCGGAAACGTCGCGCCTGACGGTAAAAACTCGGCAGTCGGCAATCTTTTCAGACTTTTTTCGCTTCCAAATGTCCGGTTCGGATTTCATAATTTATAATGACTTGTTTATTACAAATGTGTTTCAATAATAAATCAAGTTTGAAATTTTTAAGGTGAATTTTATGACACGAAAATTATTTTTTATTGCTATCGTTTTTATTTCCGGCACATCCGGCGCATTTGGACAAACACCGCGCGCGACGCCGAAACCGACGGTTTCCCCGACGCCGCAAACACAGATTTTTCCCGCGCCGACGCCCGTCGCGCTGGAAACAATCGTCTCCGAAGCTGAAAAGCAGACGGGAAACTACCAGCAGGAATTTAAAAACCTTTTGGGCGAGGAAATCAAAACTTTTGAAACATTTGATAAAAACGGCAAATCGAAAAAGCAGACAAGTGTAGAATCGAATTTTATCGTTTACCAATCGCCGAAGGACGAAACGCAGGTTAGCGAATACCGCAACGTCGTCAAAGTTGACGGCAAAATGGTCGGCGACAGCGACCGGCGCGCAACCGCGCTGTTTGAACAGCTTTCAAATTCGGCTTCGGCGCAGCAGGAATTGGAAAACATTCAAAAGGAAAGCTCGCGCTATGACAAAACTCTGGAGATTAGCGGTTTAACGTTAAATCAAGTTCCGGTTTTAGCCGAACATATTCGCCCGTTTTTCGATTTTCGGCTCGACGGTCAGGAAAACATCGACGGCAGCGAGGTTTACGTCGTTTCCTATCAGCAAAAATCGAAAAGTCCGTTTGTGATTTTTAACAACGACCAGACAAAACCCGACAAACTCTTTTTAAGTTTTGAAGTCGAACTCCCGAAAGCAATCAAAGACCCAAACGCGTTTCTGCGCGGAAAACTCTGGATTGACAAGCAAACATATCAAATCCGCCGCGAGCGCCGCGAACTGACGATTCAGCCAGCCGAAGCGTCAAGCCCGCTCGTTATCAACGAAACCGAACTCGAATATCAGCCGAGCGAAGTCGGAATCCTGACACCGAAACGAATCGTTTTTACCGATTACAACGTCAAATCAAAAGACAAAGGCGCGAACATTTCCGCGATTTTGGATACGAAGGCTACTTTTGTTTATACGAAATTCACGAAATCCGACGTGGAAGTAAAATCGGGCGATGTTAAAAATTAAAAGCTGCATTTTATAATTAAATTCGCTTGTAGAAATTTTTGCTTGTCGTACTGTTGATTTAATGCAACTGTAATTACAAATTAAATAAGGAGAATTATGAAAAGGAAGTTACCGCTAAATTGTTTTTTTACTTTAATGCTTTTTTTGTGTAGTTTCGGCTTTGCCTTTGCTCAGAGTAATCTGCAAACTGAAACAAAAGTTATTGGCGGAATTGCAACGCTTTACGCGCTTGACCCGCTCGCACATTCATTTTGTTTTGCTGACGGAGGAGAAGGCAGTATTTTTCAGCAGAACGAGAAGCGAAATCGTTGTAGCGACATTGATTTTAACAATTATAATGAAGGCGGTTTAACGGTTGGAATCGAAGGCGGTCGCAGCGGAGTAATTATAGATTTAGGAACTGCTGAGGAATTGCAAAAGCGATACGGATATACGGAAACAGTTGGGAAAGGTCAGGGATTTGCCTCTCTGCGAATTGAAAATAGAAAAATAATAATTTTGAAAAATCGTCAAACGCGAAATGAACCGCGTACTCAACAAGATTTGACGGAATCAGAGTTACTGTTTGCCGAAAGTAAAAAAAGTTCTTATGCGCCAGTAAAATTAGGACATATTTATTTAATGCGTCTTACAGACAGAGACGATAAAAACTTTGAGAGAATTGTAAAATTAATAGTAATTGAAAGTTTGCCTAATGAAAAAGTAACTTTGCGCTGGCAGGTTTTGTAGTAAAAACTAAAAAAAAGAATGTAAGTAAAAGTTATCTTACATTCTTTTTTTCTTTGCTGTTTCTACAATCTCAGGCTTCCAAAATCTCAACCTTCGTTTTAATCAAACTTTTCGGAATCAGAGCGGGGAAATACGCCATAATTTCTTCGGTTTTCGGACGCCCGCCCGCGAAGCCCGTAACCGACGGCGGACCGGTTAAGATGAGCGGCGCGAGTTCTTTGGTAAATCTTTCGACATCGGCTTTGTTTTGCCCGCGCACGCCAACGCGCAGTTGAACTTCGGGAATGTCTTTTCGGGGCGCGCCCGCGAGATGTCCGTGCGTGGCGTTGACGCCGACGAATTCGGTTAAGACGACATCGAATTTCAAGCCTAATTTGTCGAGCCGCGAGCGCAGAATTTTGTCAGCTAATTTCGCTTTCTCGAAAGCGTCCGGGTAGGAATAGACGAGCGTTCCGACGGCTTTCCAGCCGCCCGTGTAGGCAATTGACAGTTTGTAGAATTCGGTGTTCGGCTTGCCTTCGATGCCTGAGACGCGAACGCGGTTTTCGCCGTCGTCCTTTAAGCGAATCGTCGTAAAATCGGCTACTACATCCGGCGTGATATATGCGTGCGGGTCGCCCATTTCGTATAAAAGCTGTTCTTTGACGGCGGGAATGTTGACTCGTCCGCCCGTTCCTTCGTGTTTTGTAATGACGAAATCGCCGCTTGGATACGCTTCGACAATCGGGAAGCCGACGTTTGCTAAATCGGGAATGTTCTGCCAGTCGAATTGACAATTTCCGCCCGAAGCCTGCGCGCCGCATTCGATGATGTGTCCGGCAATCGTTCCCACAGCGACTTTGTTCCAATCGTCAAACGTCCAGCCGAATTCGTGCATCAGCGGCGCGAGCGTCAAACCCGTGTCGGTCAATCTTCCGCCGACGATAATCTGCGCTCCCTTATCAAGAGCTTCGACGAGCGGCTGAGCGCCGAGATAAACGTTTGCGCTCTGCACTTTGTCGAGAATTTCCGACAAAGATTCGCCCGTTTCCATATTGTTAATCGCCACGCCGTCGTCTAAAAATTCTTTCAATCTGGGCAGCACGTCGTCGCCGGTAATGACGCCGATTTTTACTTTTCCGACAAGTCCGATTTCTTCAGCGACGTTGGCAATCGCCTGAGCGCAGCCTTCGACGTTGACGCCGCCGGCATTCGATAAAACCTTGATATTTTTTTCAACCAAATCAGGCAAAATCTCGCGCATCAGAGAAACGAAATCTTTTGCGTAACCGGCGTTTGCGTCGCGTGAGCGCTGTTTCTGCATAATCGACATCGTAACTTCCGCCAGATAATCGAGCATCAGATAATCAATCTGCCCGCCGCGCACCTGTTCGACCGGCGCGGTCAGCAAATCGCCCCAAAAGCCCTGCCCGCTGGCAACCCGAATCATTTCTT
>JALZOE010000324.1 GCA_030857325.1 Acidobacteriota bacterium | reverse complement strand
TTACACCAACTACATCAGAAGCGTATTCTTGGTGTGCGTTTCAAGACAGTTGGTAGCTGTCGGTAAAGTTATTGATTTTGCAAATATTACCTAATCCAACTGTTAGAAATAGCCAAAGATTCAAAGTTGAAATTTTACCACAAGTTAGCAGAACGCCCCTTCCAAACCGCTTTGGGTTTGGTGGGGGATGAATGCGTTCCACAGCCGCCGCGCTTTCAAGCGGCGGTCAACACGTGAATTAGAAATCAAGATTGAGTTATGACGAGAATTTGTAGTATAATTGAAGTCGAAGCACAGAAAAGTTGGTCGCTTTTCCGCGCTTCTAACCGATATATCAAGTTGATTTTGATTATGGTTTCTACAATTAAAGCATACAAATTCCGCATCTCTCAACCTTCCAAAGCTATTCAAGAACGCCTTGAACAGACTTTGCATCTGTGCAAAGATTTGTATAATGCCGCTTTGCAAGAACGCAAAGAAGCCTTCCAACTTAATCGAATCAATATCAATCGTTTTGACCAAGACAAACAACTTCCAGAAATCAAACAAACCAATCCTGAATACAAAAACATTCACTCTCAAGTTTTGCAGGACGTTTTGAAACGACTGGATAAAAGTTTTCAAGGGTTTTATCGCCGAATTAAGGCAAAACAAAAAGCGGGCTTTCCAAGATTTAAGTCGGCTTCGAGATTTGATAGTTTCTGCTACGCTCAAAGCGGATTCAATCTTTCGGGAAATAAATTGACGCTTTCCAAAATCGGAAATCTGAAAATCAAACTTTCGTGTGAAATAGTCGGCAAGATTAAAACCTGTCAGATTAAGCGTGAAATTGATAAATGGTTTGTAATTTTCACGGTTGAAACCTTGCCTAAGCCATTGCCGAAAACAGGCGAATCGGTTGGTTTGGATGCGGGAATCAGTAGTTTTCTTACGCTTTCGGACGGCACGCAAATAGACAATTTCAAATACTACGAAACAACTCAAAGGAAACTTCGCGTTACTCAAAGAAGTGTTTCCCGAAAGAAAAAAGGTTCTAACCGTCGTCGTAAAGCGGTTTTGAAACTGCGTAAAATTCACCAAAAGATTAAGAATCAAAGAAACGATTTTCAACATAAAGTTTCTACATATTTGGTCAAAACGTATGACCTCATAGCAATCGAAAAATTGTCCATTCTCGGTTTGTCGAGAGGGATTTTGGCTAAACAAATGAACGACATTGCGATTGGTAATTTCTTTCAAAAGCTGAAATATAAGGCTGAAAGTGCCGATAAAAAGCTGATTGAAGTCCAACCGCATTTCACGTCACAAGATTGTTCGTCTTGCGGCAATCGCGTGAAAAAAGATTTGTCGGTTCGCATTCATCATTGTTTGCAGTGCGGCTTGGTCTTAGACCGTGATTGGAACGCCGCGATAAATATAAAAAACTCCGCGCTTGGTCAAAGCGTTAAAGACTTAAAGTGGGCGGTTGCGCCGTGCTTGTCTTTAGAATCCACTTCCAATTTGCTTTGAAATTGGTGGTGGAGTGTCAAAACTCTATTATTTAAAAATGCAATAATTTTTTAGATTATTGTTATTGAAAGGCGAAATTATTTTACAACTTTAGTTTTTTAGAATATTGTATTGTTAATATAATCAACAGTTTATAGAACTAGTTTTTTACAACTTAATTGTTTCGACACAGAGTTATCAATATTAGGACAAAGGAGTAAAAAGATGAAACTGAGAGCATTGCTGACAATGTTGTTTTCCTTAATGTTACTCTGCGGCTTGGCGACGGTAACAAACGCCCAAACCGATTACCGAACAAAAGCCGAAAACAACCGATAAACAAAAGAACGACGATAAAGACGACGACGAATCGCCCGAAGCGCAGGCGAGACTGATGAAAGAAGCCAAAATCTCGATGGAGCAGGCGCGAAAAACCGCGCTCGAACGAGTCAGCGGCACAATCGTCGAAGAAGAAATCGAAAGAGAAAGAGGCAGACTTATCTATTCGTTTGAAATCCGCGACGCCAACCGGAAAATTCAGGAAGTCGAAATCGACGCGATGACCGGCGCGCTTATCTGCGTCGAAGAAGATGATGACGAGGATAAAAAAGCCGCAAAACCGCGAGACCCGACAAAAACCTTGTAGTTGGGTAAATATTTAATCCAAAAATATTCAAAACATAAAAAGTTAAATTTTTCGCGCCCAAACTATAACGGTTTGAGCGCGATTTCTTTGTGTCAAAATAAATTTTTGAAAACGCCGAACAAAAAAATTAACCGCTTCATAACCCATTGCCATTTAAAAATTACATTGCCACCGCCTTTCAAAAAATGGTAAATTTTCTTATCGAAACTCCGCCGCAAACCTAAATTTTATGAAACGAATTTTCCACGCATTTCTTGTATTGCTATTCTCCGCGCTCGTTACATTCGCGCAGGATAAAAAAACGGATGCGCCGCCGAAGAAAAACATCACGGCTTTTACCGAAAAGCTGCAAAAAATCGACGGTTTCGTGCCGCTTTATCTCAATTCTGAAGACGGAAAAATCTATCTTGAAATCTCGCGGTTTAACCGTGAATTTCTATATCAGGTTTCGCTGCCGACCGGCGTCGGGTCAAATCCCATCGGGCTTGACCGCGGGCAGTTGGGCGACACGAAAGTCGTATATTTCGAGCGCGCCGGAAATAAAATTCTGCTCGTTCAGCCGAATTACGATTTTCGCGCTTTGGGCAATAACGCGGCGGAAAAGCGTTCGGTCGAAGAATCGTTTGCCAAATCGGTGATTTGGGGTTTCCGGGTTGAAGCGAGCGAAGCAGACAGAATTCTGGTTGATGCGACCGGCTTTTTGATTCGGGACGCGCACGGCGTCATCGACAATCTGCGCCGGACAAATCAGGGAAATTACAGTTTCGACGAAAGCCGCAGTGCATTATATTTGCCGAATACGAAAGGCTTTCCGAAAAACACGGAAGTCGAAGCGACCGTAACTTTGACGACGAACGCCGAAGCCGGACGCCTCGTAACCGCGCCGTCGCCGCGAGCAATTACCGTGCGCGAGCGTCATTCGTTTGTCGAACTGCCCGACGGCAATTATCGCCCGCGACGATTCGACCCGCGCGTCGGCGTTTTCCCGATTAGCTTTTACGATTACGCGACCGGCATTTCCGAAAATCTCGAAAAACGTTGGATTGTGCGTCATCGCCTTGAGAAAAAAGACCCGAACGCGGCAGTTTCAGAAGCAATTAAACC
Source organism: Acidobacteriota bacterium (assembly GCA_030857325.1). Taxonomy (GTDB): domain Bacteria; phylum Acidobacteriota; class Blastocatellia; order Pyrinomonadales; family Pyrinomonadaceae. Next base: position 796 of record JALZOE010000324.1, on the reverse strand, counting down.
GATTGTTTATTATGTTGACAGCGGCGCGCCGAAACAGATTCAGGATGCTTTAATCGAAGGCGCGGCGTGGTGGAATCAGGCTTACGAAGCCGCCGGTTTTCGCAACGCTTTTCAGGTCAAGGTTTTGCCGCCGGACGCCGACCCGATGGACGCGCGCTATAACGTGATTAACTGGGTTCATCGCTCGACTCGCGGATGGGCTTACGGTTCGAGCATCACCGACCCGCGCACGGGCGAAGTTATCAAAGGCGTCGTTACGCTCGATTCGCAGCGCGCCCGACAGGATTTCCTTATCGGCGAAGGACTCGCGCCCCAATATTCGGCGAGAAATTCGGCTGGCAATTCATCGTTTAACGCCTGCGATTTCGCGCTTCTTCCCGACATCGATTATTTGACCAATCAAACGCAGAACGCCGATTCAAACCTGATGTCGCTCGCCCGCATTCGCCAGCTTTCGGCGCACGAAGTCGGACACACGCTCGGTTTGGCGCATAATTTCGCCGCCAGCACTTACGGGCGCGCGTCCGTGATGGATTATCCCGCGCCGCTGGTTGAAATAAAAAACGGCAGGCTCGATTTTTCAAACGCTTACGCGGTCGGCATCGGCAGTTACGACAAATTTGCGATTCGCTACGCTTACACGCAGTTTCCAAACCCCGCAGACGAAACGGGCGAACTCGAAAAAATTCTGCGCGAAGGCGTTTCAAACGGAATGCTGTTTATCTCGGACGCGGACACGCGCCCGGCGAGCGCGGCGCATCCGCTCGCAAATTTGTGGGATAACGGCAGCGACCCG
>JALZOE010000323.1 GCA_030857325.1 Acidobacteriota bacterium | reverse complement strand
CAATACGATTTTGCAACCGAAGCCGAAACGCGCCTGACAAAAAACGGCAGCGACGCTCTGCCGATTTATTCGCCCGACGGAAAATATATCGCGTTTCTCCGCAACGGGCGCGCGCTTTTCATTTATGACGTGAACACGAAACAGGAACGCGAGTTGTGCCGGCTTTACACCGATTCGCCGCCGCTTTTGAGCAAGCGAAATTACGTCTGGTCGCCGGACAGCAAATTTGTCGCCTTTTTAACCGCCGCGCCCGAAAGCCGTTCTTACACAAACGTCGGCGTCGCTTCAATCGACGGCGGTGCAGCGCGTCCCGTCAGCTTTCTGGCAAACTCGAACAGCGGCTCGGTTTCGTGGAGTCCCGATAATTCGTTTATTTTATTTGACAGCAGCCAGCGCACGGAAACCGGCTCTTTGGCGCGCATCGATTTGAAACTGCGAACGCCGAAATTCCGCGAAGACCAGTTCCGCGATTTGTTCAGAGAAGAAAATCCGCGCCAGAAACCGCAGACGCAGCCGAACGTTCAGCCGTCGCCCGCAGTTTCGCCGACGCCGACCGCAACACCCGCGCCGTCGGTTTCGCCGAGTCCGAACGCGACGCCTTCGCCCGCGCCGCTCGAAAATAATGACGACGTAAAATCGCCGGGCATCGTTTTTGAAGATATTCGCCGCCGTCTGAGTCTTCTGCCGACCGGCGTCGATGTCGGCAGTCAGACGATTTCGCCGGACGGAAAAACCGTGCTTGTTTTAGCGTCGGCGGAAGGACAATTTAATCTCTACGCGCTGCCGATTGACGAATTGGCAGCCGACAGCTCCGCCAAACAATTGACTTCGACGCCGAACGTCAAATCGGACGCGCAATTTTCGACGGACGGCAAAGATGTTTATTATCTCGAAAGCGGGCGCATCAATATGGTCAATCTCGACCGCCGCGAAGTAAAACCGCTTGCCGTCAGTCTGGAAATGAACGTCAATTTCGCTTCTGAAAAAACGGAAATTTTCAATCAGGGCTGGCGTTATATGCGCGACAATTTCTATGACGACAAGTTTCACGGCGTCGATTGGGAAGCGGTTCGCGCGACTTACGAACCGATGATTGCCAAAGCGCGAAACGCGGACGAAGTGCGCCGTTTGATGAATTTAATGGTCGGCGAATTGAACGCTTCTCACTTGGGCGTCGGCGCGCCCCAGAATCCGGCGATTCAGGCGACGCCAATCGGCAAATTAGGTTTGCGTTTTGACCGCAGCGAATACGAAACAACCGGACGCCTTCGCATTACCGAAATAATCGCTTTAAGTCCGGCGGCGGTCGTTCAAAATATAAAAGTCGGCGATTATCTGTTGAGCGTTGACAATGTGAAAATTGACGGCAAAACAAATCTCGAATTCGTAATGGAAAACAAAGCCGGAAAGCGCGTCGTCATTTCCGTTTCCGCCAATGCGGACGGCGCGAACAAACGCGATGTCGTCGTCAAACCGATTACAACCGGAGCGGAAAAAAATCTGCTCTATCGCCAATGGGTCGAAGACAACCGCGCTTACGTCGCGCGAATCAGCAATAACCGGCTCGGCTACATTCATCTGCCGGATATGTCGCAAAATTCGCTGTCGCAAATGTATGTCGATTTGGACGTGGAGAATGAAAACAAAGACGCCGTTGTCGTCGATATTCGCAACAACAACGGCGGTTTCGTCAATCCGTATGTAATTGACGTTCTAGCCAGACGCGGTTATTTGAATATGAAGGAGCGTGGGTTGTGGACTGTTCCGGCGCGCTCGGCGTTGGGTCAAAGAGCGCTCGAACGCCCGACGATTTTGATTACCAACCAGCATTCGCTCTCCGACGCCGAAGATTTGACCGAAGGCTATCGTTCGTTAAAACTCGGAAAAGTCGTCGGCGAGCCGACCGCCGGATGGATTATTTTCACCTGGAACGCGACGCTTTTCGACGGCACGACTTTAAGACTGCCGCGCCAACTGGTTACGGGCAGCGACGGCAAAAATATGGAACTCAATCCGCGCCGCGTCGATGTCGCCGTAACACGTCCAATCGGCGAATCTCTGACGAAAAAAGACAGCCAGCTTGACGCGGCGGTTCGTGAACTGTTAGGACAAATCGGTGGAAATAGATGAAAAAAAAAGTCCGCTGTCCATAGTCAGCAGTCGTTTGTCGTTAATCAGAGATAAATTTCCGACAAATGGCTACACGGACTTCAGACTATGGACTGCGGACTGCGGACTATGGACTATAAACTAATTATGAATATAAAAATCGGCGACGAATTTTCAACCAGCAAACAAATTACCGATTCGGTCGTGCGCGCCTTTGCCGAATTGTCGGGCGATTTTAACCCGATTCACGTCGATGAGGAATTCGCTAAAACGACCAGATTCGGCAAAAGAATCGCGCACGGTATGATTTCCGGCGCGCTGCTTTCGGCGGTTTTGGGCTACGAATTTAAGGAGCGGAAAATCGTCTATCTGCACCAGACAATGCGGTTCGTCGCGCCGGTTTTTATCGACGACACCGTAACGGCGACCGCCACGATTACGCATATTCGGGAAGATAAACCGGTTGTAACGCTCCGAACCGTCTGCGCGAATCAGCGCGGCGAAACGACTCTGACGGGCGAGGCGGTCGTGATGATTTACAGTTGAGGCGGTTAAATAATCTAAAAATCCAAATTTCCGCCAATCGGCAAAACTTTGACTCTATCAATCGCGCCTGATTTTTCCGCCGCCTCTCTCAATAACCGCAACGGTTCGCTCGGCGGCTCGTCCGACAAATCGAACGTGCCGTAGTGCATCGGAATCAATGTTTGGGCTTTTGAATCGACGAATGCTTGAAATGCGTCTTCGGGCGAATTGTGATTCGGTTTCATAAACCAGCGCGGAGAATAAGCGCCGATGCCGACGACGAAATAATCAATTCGCGGGAAAACTTCCGCGAGTTCCGTGTAATGCGAGCCGTAACCGGAATCGCCGCCGAAATAAACGGTTTTGCCCGCGCCTTCGACGACGAACGCGCCCCACAATCTTCGATTCATATCAAACAATCCGCGCCGCGCCCAATGGCGAACGGGCAGAAAATAAATTTTCACGCGTTCGTCCGGCGTGGAGAATTGCTGATACCAGCCCGCCGTTTCAATTTTATTCGACGGCGTTTTCCATTCTTCAAATAAATCTTCCATTCCCAAACCGCCTAAGATTCGCGCGTCGGGAAACTTTTCGGCAGTTTGTTTTATCGACGTTTCGTCGCAGTGGTCGCGGTGGTCGTGCGAAATTAAAATGTAATCGACACGTTTTATTTTATCGAGCGGCGACGGAACATCGGTAAAAGTTTTGACAAACGGCGGCTTGCCGAAAATCGGGTCGAGCAGAACATTGACGCCGTTTAAACGAATAAAAACCGTCGCGTGTCCGAGCCACAAAACGCCGTCGCGCTCGCTGTTTAGAAATTCCGCCGGGTCTTCGATTTCCGGTCGCGCCGTATCGTTTTGCTTTTCGGCTTTTTGCGGGTTGCCGCTCAACTGCCATCTGAGCAAGTCAATCGTTCTCGACAAAAAAGGAAATTCCGCGTTGACGAATCTTCCCTTTTGGTCAACCGGCGTTCCCTGCCAACCGGCTTTGACGGTCGGCAGATTCTCGTTTTTGACGTATTTTGTAATCACGGCTTTGTCCATTCGGTTAGATAAAATAATCGCGGCTAAAACAATAAACAAAGTGATAATAAGCACCGCGATTATTTTAATCGTTTTGAACAGTCGCTTTTTCATACGGTTTTTAATTTCAAATTTTAATAAAAACGAGTGTGTTTAAAGGATAACTTTAATTTAACAAACAATCGAATTCTATCGCGTGTCAAATATTTCGCTCTCTCTATTAGAATATTGATAAGATAAAAGTGTGAATCAAGAGTAGAAAGACATTATGAATTATATTGATGAAAGGCAATATTTTCGAGCCTTCCGGGAGCGCGGGCATCCTGCCCGCATTGAGCGCCTAAGCGCGAAAAATCAACTTTGACCAACCTTGCGT
>JALZOE010000038.1 GCA_030857325.1 Acidobacteriota bacterium | reverse complement strand
GTCCAATGCTGCATAACATCACCGCCGTATTGGGGTTTGCGCGACTATGAGCATCCGGCTCAGATTGGCGCTGAACCGTCGCCGGAGCTTTACGTTAAAAATCTCGTGGCGATGTTTAGAGAAGTTAAGCGCGTTTTACGCAAAGACGGAACGGTATGGCTTAACGTCGGCGATGGTTATGCGAGAAACGGCGGAACGGGAAATCACGGACCAAACGCCACCGTCGGCAACACTAGAAAGTTGATTCAAAAACGCAACTGCAAAGTTCCTGATTGCTGGGGACTGAAAGACAGAGATTTAATAGGATTGCCTTGGCGGGTTGCTTTTGCATTGCAGGCGGACGGTTGGATTTTGAGGTCGAAAATAACTTGGGTTAAAAAAAATCCGATGCCCGAAAGCGTTAAAAACAGACCGACGAGTGCAACCGAAGAAGTTTTTATGTTTGCCAAGTCGCCGACATATTTCTACAATCCAAGCGGCGTTCGAGAGGAAAGCGGCGCAAATCTTCGCAATCATTGGATTCTCAGTCCTGACTCAAGCAGAAGCGGACATCCGGCAACATTTCCGCGCGAACTAGCGCGACGTTGTATTTTGTTGGGTTCACGTGAAAACGATACGATTCTAGACCCGTTCGGCGGTTCGGGAACTACCGGAATTGCGGCAAACGAATTAAATCGCAAAGCAATTCTCATCGAACTAAATCCGGCTTATGTTGAAACAAGCAAGGCGCGAGCGGCATCAACTCAACCACAATTGCAACCGGCGGCTGTCAAATCAAATTAACAAAAGTAAGTATTATGTCTCGAAAACCCGGCTCAAAACAATCGATTCTTGAATTTTTCCTACAAAATATCGGCAACGTGCTGGAATCAAAAGATATTCAGCAAGCCAGCGGCGGCGCGGTTGAATGGGCGCGGCGAGTTCGTGAGTTGCGAAACGAAGACGGCTACCAGATTCTTTCCCACAAAGACCGCGCAAATTTAAAACCGAATCAATATCTTTTGGAAACAGACAAGCGAGTGCCTGGTTTCGCACGCGGCATCTCCAAAGAAACTCGCGCTTGGGTGCTGGAAAGAAACGGTTACACTTGCCAAATGTGTGGCGTCGCGGCGGGCGATGCTGACCCGTTCGGCGGGAATCGAACGACGCGCTTAACGATGGGGCATATAATTGATAAATCAAAAGGCGGCGACGATACTCCGCAGAATCTGCGAGCGGTTTGCACAAACTGTAATGAAGGTTTGCAAAATACGGCGCTGCCAAAACCTGACCAAATTCACTTGCTTGCTCAAATTCGACGCGCGACGATTAATGACCAAGAAACAGTATTGAACTGGTTACTTCAAAAGTTCAATTTAGAAACCAAGAAAAAGGATTAAAAACGAGATTTGCCGTTTACCATTTACTATTGACGATTTACCATTTATACTAAGCGAGTTTGCTTGAGATATTTTGTCGAATCGGTTCGTTAAACAAGCTAAACGTAATAGGATTACAACGATTTTTGCAATAATTAAATTTATTGAAAGAGAAAATTTCTTGTCGGGTTCGAGCGCGTCTTAGTAGAAAACTTTTGCGCTCCCCGGATTTGGAAAAGCGGCGGTAGCGAACCGCTTTTGATGAAAACGAGATTCCTGCGTTTCTGAAACTCAAAGCTCGGATTATTTTGAAAAACTCGAAAAACAAAATCATCATTTGAAGAACGCATAAATCCGCTTCCGTCAGTTGAGCAAAAGGCTTAATCCGTAAATTTTCAAAATCCCGCACGTTTAACTTTCCGCAAATAATCTTCAAGCGACACAATCGACGGCGAAAGTTTGTCTCGAAAACAAATCTTTGCCGGTTTCTAAATCCCTTTAATTACAAGGAAATAATTCTAAAATATGTCGAAAGAAATGATTATCAGCGTCAACGGGCGCGAAAAAAAGATTGCCATTCTCGATAACGGGCGCGTTACGGAATTTTATATCGAACGCGGCGAAGAAAATTCGGGAATCGCCGGCAACATTTATAAAGGTCGAGTGCAAAGGGTTTTGCCCGGAATGCAGTCGGCTTTTGTCGAAATCGGCTTGGAGCGCGACGGTTTTCTTTATGTTTCCGACTTCTTTGACGAAGAAGAGGAAATCGAGCGCATCGTGATGGAAAAGTCGAAAAAATCGACACCGGAAGAGACGACGCGCGAAGTAAACGACCGGATTCAGCGAGCGCGGCTCGAACGCGAAAAACAAATGGAATCGGTGCAGGAGATTGCCGAACCGCTGGTGGAGACGGGCGCGGAAATTCCAGAATTTACCGAAAACGAAGAATCATCCGAAGTTTCCGGGTTTACGAAAATTTCCGATGATTCGGATAATTCGGACGAACGGGAAACGCCGGTTTTTGAAGAAGAACAGCAATTGAAAGGTAGGCGCAACCGCTCGCGGCGCGGCGGAAAATCGAGAGATTTCGGGGACGAAAAACCGCGTGTCGAAGAAGTTCCGCTCGTCGAAAGTTTATTTCCGACACAAGCGGAAATCGAAAAACAATCCGCCGAAGCTGCGCCGTCTTTTGAGATTGAAGATTCAGGCTTCGAGCGAATTACCGACGACGAAGAAACGACCGGCGATTTGTTCAAAGACGCGTATATGCAGGAAGCGATAACCGACCAGGTACGCGCCATCGAATTCGATATGGAAGGCGCATCGACGGCGGAAGTCGGCTCGCTGCTCGACGCGGCAACATCCGCGCCGAACGCCTTCGAGCGCATAGCCGACGACGATGACGAACAGCCGATTCAACCGCAAGCCGTAAAAAGCAGACGCGGAAGTCGCGGCGGAAAAACTAAAAATTCCAAAGCCGAAGAAACAACGCCCGTCCAAAAAGCAGCGACATCACAAGCACAACCGGTTGCAGTGCCGGAAGAATCGGGTGAAGAACTAACGGAACAAGCCGAAACCGGAAAAACGAGCCGGTCAAAATCCAGAAAACTAACCAAACCCACGGCTGAAAAAGAATCTGCCGACGAGTCCGTCGCTGCCGAATCCACGACAAAATCGGCTAGCCGCAAGAAAAATCGCGGCGGCAAAAAATCTTCTAAAACCGAATCGACTGGAAATGCGGAAGCGAGCGTTAGGGAATCGGACGAAAACGCGTCGATGGCGGTTAGGCGCGGCGGTCGCGGTCGTCGTCGTCCCGGCGGCAATCGCCCGGACGAAGGGCAACAATCTTCAAACGCCGAGGAAGCAAACGAGAACGAGCCGGAAGCAGTCGAATCCGAACAGACGAGCGTCAGCGAAAGCGTTGTTGCCGGTAACTCAAACAACAGAAACAACAGTAACGGCGGCGGCAGTAACAGACGCGATTCGCGTGAGCCTCGCGATAACCGCACGCCGCGCGATTTCAGAGATTCGCGTGATGCGCCGCCGCGAGATAATCGCGATTCGCGTTCGTCGCGCCCACAGCGTCCGCCGCAACCGACAATCAGCGATTTGCTGCGCGAAGGTCAGGAAATTCTTGTTCAAATTGCCAAAGAACCGATTGCCAAAAAAGGCGCGCGCATCACGTCGCACATCGCGCTGCCCGGCAGATTTATCGTTTATATGCCGACCATCGAACATCTCGGCGTGTCGCGCAAAATCGAATCGGCAGGCGAGCGCGGACGCCTCAGAACATTGATTCAAAAAATTAAGCAGGAAGAAAGCGTGCCTTCGGGCGGTTTCATCGTCAGAACGGCGGGCGTCGGCATCTCCGAAGAAGATTTGCGGCAGGACGCGCGCTACTTGGTTCGCACCTGGCAGGACATTAAAAAACAGTCGGAAAAAGCGAAATCTCCGGCAGTCGTTCATCAGGATTTAGACATTATCCAGCGACTTCTGCGCGACCATTTGTCAGACGAATACACGGCGATTCGCGTCGATTCGGAAGAAGAATATTTACGAACAATCGAATTCGTCAACCGCATTCAGCCGAAAATGGTCAGCCGCGTCAAACTTTACACGCGCGAGGAATCGATTCTCGAAGCCTACGGCGTCCAGGAAGAAATCGACAAGGCGTTAAAGCCGCGCGTTTGGTTAAAATCGGGCGGCTATCTCGTCATCAATCAAACCGAAGCGCTCGTCGCCATCGACGTGAACACCGGAAAATTTGTCGGCAGAGGCAGCAACCGGCTCGAAGATACGATTACGAAAACGAATATGGAAGCGGTCGATGAAATCGCGCGCCAGATTCGACTGCGCGATTTGGGCGGAATTATCGTGCTTGATCTAATCGATATGGAAGACCGGCGCAATCGTCATAAAGTTTCGCAGGCTTTGCAGGAAGCGTTATCGAGCGATAAATCGCCGACGAAAGTTTTATCGTTCAACGATTTCGGCTTGATAATTATGACCCGCAAGCGCGTCAAACAATCTCTGGAGCGAACGATGTGCGCGCCGTGCGATTACTGCGAAGGCGCTGGCTGGGTAAAATCACCGCAAACCATTTGTTTCGAGATTTTAGAAGAAGCCAGACGACTTGCCAAGCATAACGACGACGTTCGCCAGACAACTTTGAGAGTTCACCCGGAAGTTTCAAAAGCCCTGCGCGAATCGGAAAAAATTGTTCTGGAAGAAATCGAAGCGTATCTCGGAAACGTCGATGTTGCGGGCGACTCGTCGGTTCACATTCAGCAATTCGATTTTGCGTTTATTTAACCGACCGTCTGAAAAACAGTAATTTGGGAATTAGCCACAAATTACACGAATAACACTAATTTAAGAAATAATTATTTGTGTTATTCGTGTTATTCGTGGCTAATTTTTCTTTTGAATTTCTCACAATTTCAAATCCTTTTTCAATTCTTTCACGCTTTTCGGCTGAACAAAAATCGAATCGGGAATCGCCTTGTTAAATTCGACGGATTCGTAATTTACACGGCTCGTCTGCGCGCCGTTTGAAAAATGGTCAACGATGAACGGCGTTTTTATTCCCCGCACATCGACAAATTGGGCGTAGCGATCTTCTTCAATAATATTCACGCCGTCGGCATTTTTTCGTTTGTAACTTGATTTAACGGGAAAGCCGTCATCAGAAAATTCAAACTCGACCGTGAAATCGTCCGGGAAAACAAGTTTTACAACATCGTTTCTCCTGCCCAAACCGGCTTGTCTTCTGCCGCCGTATTGCAGCTTCGCGTTTTCGGCGCGCCAATTTCCGCGTAGAAGATTGTCGAGACTCGTGCGAATTCCGCGTTTGTAATTTTCAATCTGCTCTTTCGACTGCACGTTGATAACCTGCGCCGCGCCGTCGAAAATCCAGCCCGCGCCGCCGTCGTTGGTCTGCACGTTTTTTGCGCCGCCGATTTTGAATTCAGTTCGTCCCCTGTCCGGGAAAATTATCACATCGACAAAAGATTGAAACGAAACAAGCGCGCCGTCGCGCAAAACGCTGTAACGCCCGCGCCCGATTTGCGATGTCGCCCGCAAGTATTTTTCGCCGCCGAGATTTTCAACTGCGCGTTTGATAACCGCTTCGGCTTTATTTTCAGTTTGCCCGGATTGAGCAAAAGCGAAATGACAAAAGATTAAAATGAAAAGCAAAGAGAATAAAATCTTTTCCATTAAATTTTCTCCGAAAGTTTATTTTAAACAAGCGATACCGTAATTCAAAATTTCCCGGTCAACCGTAACCATTGTTAAGTTTTCGCCAAGCGCCTGACTTATCAAAATTCGGTCAAACGGGTCGTTATGCAGATTCGGTAAAGAAACAAGATGATTAAAGTTCGATTCGCCAATCGGCAGACTTTTTATTCGATGATTTCGACGCTGACGCGGAATATAAATTTCGGGCGATTGAGGCAGCGGAAGTTTTCCGAGATTATATTTAATAATAATTTCCCAAAGCGAGGCGACGCTTAAAAAAATCAGGTTGTTCGGTTTACGAATCGCGTCTCGAAAAGAATCGGACAAGCGAGCGTCGCCGCTGATAAACCACAAAAAAACGTGCGTGTCGAGCAGTAGTTTCATCGTTCAAAAGCGGCGGCGATTTCATCCGGCAAAGGCGCGTCAAAATCATCAGGCACGACAAACTCGCCCGCGCTTAAACCGAAGGGGCGAAGTTTGGAATCAATCGTTTCTTCATTTAAAATCGTCACGAAAACTTCGACGCGTTTTTCCTTTTCTAAAATCTTCGGCGCGTCGGATTCCCATTCGATTTTGTCGCCGCGCAAAACGGCTTTGTAAGTTTCCAGCATAATTTTCTCCAAAACGAAAGGCTTCGATGAAATTTTATCACCAAAGCCTTTTCAAATCGAAACAATTTATTCGAGTTAGTTTAAGTTGAATGTTTCCACCGGTTTGACGACGACTTCGCTGTCTTCGACATCGACGTCGAATCTCGCGGTCGTTTTCCATGCGTTTGTAATCGGCAGCTTAACTTTTTCGTCAATGTGCCGTTTCAAAAACCTCGCGCCGTAAGCTGGAGAAAAGCCTTTTTCGGTCAGCAAATCAATTGCCGTTTCGGTAATCTCGACAACTTTTCCCTGTCGTTCCATCTGCCGTTTCAGCTTGTTCAGATAAATTCCGGCAATGGCGCGAACTTCGTCCATCGTCAGCGGCGAAAAGATAACGATTTCGTCGATACGATTGCGAAATTCGGGTGAAAATCTCGTTTCGGCGGCTTTCATCACGTCGCTTCTTATTTCCTTCATCTCGCCGCGCGATTTCATTCCGAAGCCGAGCGGTTTTTCGTATTTTTTGAAATTTTCCGAACCTAAGTTCGATGTCATAATAACAATCGCGTCCGAAAGATAAACTTTTTTGCCGCGCCCGTCGGTCAGCCAGCCTTCGTCAAAGGCTTGCAGGAAAATATTCATCAAATACGGATTAGCTTTTTCAACTTCATCGAGCAAGAGAACCGTATATGGATTTTCCCGAAGCTGTTCGGTTAAAATCCCGCCGCGCTCCGAGCCGACGATGCCGCGCGGCATACCGATAAGTTTTTCGATGCCGACCGTGCCTTCGCCGTATTCGCTCATATCGATGCGAACCATTTTCTGCTCGTCGCCGAACATAAATTCGGCAACCGCTTTCGCTAACTCGGTTTTACCGACGCCCGTCGGACCTAAGAAAAGCAGAACGCCGTCCGGTTTATAATGATTTTCTTTAAGCGGACCTTTATTTAGGCGTAACCTTTGCGCAATTGATTTAACTGCATCTTTCTGCCCGATAATTCGGTTGGCGAGCGAGTCTTCCATTACCGAAAAACGGTCTGTCGTTTCGCGGAAAATCATATCCTGCGGAATGCGTGATTCCTGCGAAATAACTTCGATAATATGTTCGGGACGAACGACCATCGAAGCCGGTTCGTTGATTTCGACTTTGACCGACGCCGTGTCGAGCCAGCCGATTGCTTTGTCGGGAAGATGCAGATTGCGAATATATTTCGGCGACATTTCCAGCGCCGTGTTTATCGCTTCGTCGGAAATGGTAACCGAATAATTTTTCTCCAGTCGCGGACGCAAGCCGTAAAGAATTTCTTTTGTTTCTTCGATTGTCGGCTCGTCAACTTTGACCAGTCGGAAACGACGCGCCAGAGCTTCGTCTTCGCCGATATACTCTTTATATTCGGTTATGGTCGTCGCGCCGATAATGCGTAATTCGCCGCGCGCCAAAGCCGATTTGAACATATTTCCGGCATCGCTCGACGTTCCCATCGCCGCGCCCGCGCCGATAATCGTGTGTGCTTCGTCGATGAAAAGAACGATGTCGCTCTTTTCCTTTACTTCGTCGATAATGCCCTTGATGCGTTCTTCAAACATTCCGCGCAGCATCGTTCCGGCGACGAGTCCGCCCATTTGCAGTTGAACGATATGCGCGTCGCGCAACCTTGCCGGAACTTTTTCCGGCTCTAATTCAATCATTCGCGCCAGACCTTCGACGACCGCCGTTTTACCGACGCCCGGCTCGCCGACGAGCATCGGCGAATTCGACCGCTCGCGGTGCGACAGGATTTCCATCATTTGGAGAATTTCCTTTTCGCGCCCGATTGTCGGCGGAATCTTGTCCTGTCTCGCCAATTTATTTAGGGAAACGCCGAAATGTTTCAAAAATGAAGGCAGTTCGTATTTCTTACGAACCCGTTCTTCTTCCTTTTCGATTTTGCGAATTCGGGTGCGCGCCGTCTGCGCGACTTCATCGGAAGGCACACCGAGGTTTTGCAGAACGTCATTTAAAATGCTGCGTTCATCATTCGACATTACATAGAAAATATCGCTCGCCTCGATAACGCGCCGACCTTGCGAACGCGCTCTGTCCATCGAGCGTTTGAAAAGGTCTGTCGTCTCCGGCGCGATGCGAAAACCTTTGCCCGTGTGCTGGCGGCTTGAATCGAGTCGCTTTTCAATCAGCAGCCGCACCGAGCGCGGGTCAACCGCCAAATCGCGCATCGTCGAATTAAAAAGTTCCTTTTCTTCATTAGCAACGGCGTGAAGAACGTGTTCAATCGCCACATAGTTTTGGTCGCGTTTTTTCGATTCGCCCAACGCGGTTTCCAAAACACGTCTGCCGCTATCGCTGAATTTATCTTTGTATGCCTCTATATCTGCCATAAAATTATTTGTCGGACTGATTATTTTGTAAATCTTTGATGCCGCTAAACAGAAAAACGTCTGCCGATAAACATCATAACATTTGAAAAAGGCAGGTAAAAGAAAAAAGAAATTTATCTCTGATTTTCAAAATTTTTTTATAACATACAACAACAATTGATTATTTATTATCAATTGGATTTTTCAATTATGGGACATTTGAGCGGCGACCAGCGCGGCGACGCGCGCGTTGTTTTCGAGCAAAGCGACGTTTGCCGCCAGCGTTTTGCCGTTGCTTTTTTCCGACATTCGGGACAATAAAAAAGGCGTGATTTCTTTGCCGCGAATTTTTCTTTCGGCGGCTGACAGCAGAGATTCATTTAGAATATTTTCGAGTTCGCCGATTTCGATTTCAAATTCCGCCGGAACGGGAACGGTTAAAAGAATCGCGTTCGGCATTTTCAGTTCGTCGCGCGCTCCGGCAATTTCCGCCGCTTCGCGAGCATTTTCGATTCGTTCGTCAACAAAAAGACCGCTTTTTCTCGAATAAAACGCGGGCATCTCATCGCATCCAAAACCGAGAACGCAAACGCCGTGCGTCTCCAGCCATTCTCTGGTCGCGGGTAAATCGAGAACGATTTTCGCGCCCGAACAGACGACGACAATCGGCGTGTTTGCAAGTTCCGGCAAATCCGCCGAAACGTCGTTCGATTCTCCGCGATGAACGCCGCCGATGCCGCCCGTCGCGAAAACCTTGATTCCGGCGCGATGCGCGATAAAACTCGTTGTCGCAACGGTCGTCGCGCAGTTTAGTTTTTTCCCTACTGCAACCGGCAAATCGCGCCGTGAAATTTTTCGGATGTTTTTATCGGTTGCCAGCCGTTCGATTTGATTTTCGTTTAATCCAACATAAAATTCGCCGTCGAATACGGCAATCGTCGCGGGAATCACGCCGTTTTGACGAACAATTTTTTCCAGCTTTTGCGCGGTTTCGAGATTCTTCGGATGCGGCAAACCGTGCGCGATAACAGTCGATTCGAGCGCGACAAGCGGTTTTTTATCAGCTAAAGCATCGGCGACTTCTTCATTAAATTTAAATTTCATCTTTAAAATTGAAAACAGAAAATGGAAAATAGTCAAAAGATTTATTTTCCATTTTCTGTTTTCCGTTTTCCATTATTTAATCAGTTTTCCGATGCGGTCGAGGCGCGGATTCGTAATACAGCCGAGCATACTCCCGCCGGACGCGCTGCGGTCGCATGACCAGTAAACAAACATCGCTCGCCCGATAACCAAATCACGATGGACAAACCCCCAAAAGCGGCTGTCCTCGCTGTTATCGCGGGCGTCGCCCATTACAAAATAACTGTCTTCGGGAACTCTCACCGTTTTTCCGCGAACGCCGAAATTATAATCCGCGCGGTTTAAGTTGACGCCTTGATTAACGGGTTTCATCGTGTTTTCCGAGTAATAGACATCGTATTTCGCGTCCGGCTGGCGCGGCTCGATTTCCGTTGTTTCGAGCGCCGAATCGTCATCGTCCGAATCGCCGACGATTCTGTGTTCGGGAAGCAGCTGCCCGTTGATAAAAACCTGATTGTTGCGAAATTCGACTTCTTCGCCGGGCAAACCGATAACGCGTTTGACGTAATTGATTTGATAAGGAACAATGCCGCGCGCGCGGTCTCTGCCCGGATTATCCCGAAAACCCGGATATTTGAAAACGATAACGTCGCCGCGCGCGATTTCTCGCTGCGGTAGAAACGGCAGAGGATTTCCGCCGGGCGCGAAAATAAATTTATTGACGAGCAGGTAATCGCCAATCAGAATAGTGTTCTGCATCGAGCCGGTTGGAACGGTAACCGCCTGTAAAATGAACGTCATCCCGAAAATTGCCATAACGAGCGTTACGACAAACGATTCAAAATATTCGCGGAAAACACCTTTCGGCGGTCCGAGCGGTTTGGCGGCGGCGGGCTGTTGAACTTCTACGTTTTTACTCATAATAAATAATTCGGCAGGATACCTTTGATTTTAATTCTTATTTACGGTTTTAGCTTTCTCTTTGTTTATCTTTTTCAAAGCGAGACTCGCCGCCAGCATTTCCGCCGATTTTATCGAGCTTCCTTCGGCGTCGATTTTTCCCGTGTCCCAGATGACTTCGACGAAAAACGTCAACTCGTGCGGCAGACCCGTCGTTTTTATAAGATAGTATTCGGGCGCGAGCCGTTTGTCTTTCTGCAAAGTTTCCTGAAGCAGCGTTTTATAATCGATTGAAGTTTTCGGCGTCGCTTCGCGAAATTCTGCGGCGAAAATACGATTGACGAAGGCGCGCGCCGAAATGTATCCGGTATCGAAAAAAATCGCGGCGATAACGGCTTCCAGAATGTCGGCAAGCAGCGCCTGTTTTCGTCTGCCGCCGGTTTTTTCCTCGCCGCGCCCGACGCGCATAAATTTTCCCAAATCGAGATTCTGCGCCAGTTGCGCCAGCGTTCCCGTGCTGACCAGATGATGTTTCATCAAGCTCAAATCGCCTTCGCTCGCCCGCGGATGAAGAATGTAAAGCTGTTCGGCGACGGCAAGACCAAGCACCGAGTCGCCGACAAATTCGAGCGATTCGTTTTGCAGATTACGAATTTCCGCTTCTTCTCCGAAAGGAATTTTTTCATACGCCCACGAACGGTGTGTAAC
>JALZOE010000037.1 GCA_030857325.1 Acidobacteriota bacterium | reverse complement strand
ATCTCGACGGCGCGCGGATTTTCAACGCCGCCGTCGCGCTGGATGAAACTGTTGCCGATTTATGCGCGTCGGTCGATTCGGTGCAGTTTTGTTTGTCGAAAGGCTTGGGCGCGCCCGTCGGCTCGATGATTCTGGGAACGAAAGATTTTATCGACGAAGCGAGAGCGTGGCGCAAACTTCTCGGCGGCGGAATGCGCCAAGTCGGAGTTATTGCGGCGGCGGGTTTGATTGCTCTGGAAGAAACGCCGAAGATTCTGCACATCGACCACGAAAACGCCAAACTTCTTGCCGAAGGCGTCGCAAATCTAAACGGCGTTTCGATTGACGCCGAACGAGTCGCAACCAACATCGTGATTTTCGACGTTTCAAACGCAAAACTTTCAGCAGGCGAAATCTGCGCGAAATTAAAAGAACATGAAATTTTAGCGTCGCCGTTCGGCAGCCAGATTCGGATGGTTACGCACTACGACGTTTCGCGGGAAGATATTGAAACGACGCTTAAGGTTTTGCAACAAATCACCAAATGAATTACAAAACAAATTGCGTCAAAATAAAACTGAAGCCAAACTCAATCGAAAAAGTTCGTCAATGGGCGAAAATTATTAATGAGCGTAAAAATGAAGCTGTTGCGACGTTGCGCGATGAAAGCGTCGTTTTGGAATGCGTGTTTCTTGACCAAACCGATAACGGCGATTATTTGATTTCGATAATGAAAGCTGAAAGTTTCGAGAAAGCAAAAGAAGCGGCACAAAATTCCGTTCACGAAATTGATAAATTTCATCGACAATTTAAATCCGAAACTTGGGAAGACGGCAAAAAGCTCGAACTTCTTATTGATTTAGAAAATTTTCCTAAAATAAATTCAGTAGTTCAAAGTCGGATTTACTGACTGCTGACTGCTGACTGCTGACTACTAATGATTATCGCCATTGACGGACCTTCGGGCGCGGGGAAATCGACGCTCGGCAAAATGCTGGCTCGCCGGTTGAGATTGCTTTATCTCGACACGGGCGCGATGTATCGCGCCGTCGGGCTGGCGGTTTTGGAGAGCGGAACGAGTATTGAAGATGAAAAAACGATTGCCGAAATCGCCGAAAACGCGCGAATCGAGTTAGTCGGCGAACCGGAAAATCAACGGGTTTTTCTCGACGGGCGCGACGTTTCTGTTGAAGTTCGCACGAATGAAATCGGGCGGACGGCTTCGATTGTTTCGACAATTTCACAGGTCAGAAAAATTCTCGTCGAACATCAGCGCTCCCTCGGCGAAACGGCGCAAAACGGCTGCGTTCTCGACGGGCGCGACATCGGAACGGTTGTTTTCCCCAATGCGGACGCGAAATTTTTTCTGACGGCGAAACCCGAAGCCAGAGCCAGACGGCGTTACGAAGAAGATTTGGAGAAGGGACGAGCGACGACTTATGAAGAAACGCTTGCAGAAATAAATCAACGCGACGAACGGGACGTTTCACGCGCCGATTCGCCTTTAACAATCGGCGACGACGCCGTTGTCATCGACACGAGTGAGCTTGATTTGACCGAAGTTTTTGAACAAATGATGAGCGTCGTGCGTGAAAGCGAAAAGGCGAGATATGAAACTTCTTAAATTTACATTCAAAAACGAAGTCGCCTGGATTTTATTTTTCGGACTCGTCCCGTTATTGTTCGCGCTAATCTTTGCTGTCGCTTCTTTATTTTTACGCCGAGTTTGACTTAAAATTACGCAATCGTTAAGATTGCAATCGGTTCTTTTTATGCTCCCGTAGCTCAGTTGGATAGAGCAACAGCCTTCTAAGCTGTGGGTCGCACGTTCAAGTCGTGCCGGGGGCATTTTCAACTTTCTAAAATTTCAAACTTCCATTCCATTGAGCAAGATAAAAAATTTTATTACAAATCCGTTGGCGGAAATGTTTATTGTTTTGCTCTGCGCGCTTGCCGTCGAATGGCTCGTTCTTCCCTTTACAAAAAATCCTTTCGTTGTTGCGCTGCCGATTTTAATCGCGCTGGCTGCAATCTTCTTTTCACATCGTCGGCGCGGTGAATCATTAAAAGACATCGGTTATCGTTTCGATAATTTTACGGCGTGCTGGCGAATTTTGATTTTGCCGATGCTGGCGTTTTTTGTTTTTTTGACCGTTTTAGGCTGGTATTTAGGCAGTCTGCGGCTCAATGATTTTCTGGGCGCGGCGTTTTTTAGAAAATACGTCTGGCTGTTCGTCTGGGGCTTGATTCAGCAGCACGCTTTGCAGGCATTTTTTAACCGGCGCGCGCAGGAGATTTGGAGCAAAGGTTTTTTGAGCGTCTTTGTAACCGCTTCGATTTTTGCGTTATTACATCTGCCGAATTTCTGGTTGACCGTTGCGACGTTTTTCGGCGGTTTGATGTGGGCGACGGTTTATCAGCGCGTGCCGAATCTGTTTGTTCTGGCGCTGTCGCACGGCATAATGTCTGGCGTTCTGGTAATGACGATGCCGCGCTCCGCGCTTCACGGAATGCGTGTCGGCTATAATTATTTTAATCTGTAATCTTTAAATTTCCCGTTGATAAATAACAGGAGTTATGAAGTTAGTATTTAATTTCAGAAAAGCAAGTGTGCTTTAATATTCTACACACTTACTTCGTGCGTGTTTCTGAAAAAAAGAGATGATAGAGCGGCAAACAATTTCCAATCCGCAAAGCACGACTTGAACAAAACTTCTTTTTTCTGTAATAATTGAAAACTTCGACAAGTTGTTATTTTCACTTTGTCAAAGTTGTATGGCGGCTATAGTTCAGTTGGTTAGAACGCCTGATTGTGGTTCAGGAGGTCGTGGGTTCGAGCCCCATTAGCCGCCCCATTTTTCTCCCCGGATAATTCTTTCCGTAAAAAAAAGTAACATTACTCTCCGATTTCCCTTATAATTCAAAGAAGATTGTCAGTCAGCGAAAATTCCTTTTCTAAAACTTAATCTAAACTTAATTAGCGTATCGCCGCATTTTTGCGAAAGATTTTTTGCAGTGTTTTTATTAAGCGGCGTAAATTTTCCTGAAAGTCGTTTTTTTACGAGGTTTTATCTATGTCGGGCAAAAAATTTCTTGGTTGTTTCGGTCTCGTTTTTCTTTTTTCGGCGCAGTTTGTTTTCGGGCAGAATTACGCGGGCGGCGAGCTTCTCGTCAAATACAAAAACGGAACGGCTTCGAGAGCGGCTACTAAATCGAGCGAGCAAATCGGCGCGCGCGTCGTCGAAGAATTCCCTGACCTCAAATGGCAGCGCGTAAAACTTCCCGCCAATTTGTCTCTGACCGAAGCAATTAAATTTTACAAATCAAACCGCGAGGTCGAAACGGTTCAGCCGAATTTTTATTATTATCTTCAGAACACGCCGAACGACGCGCGCGTTTCCGAGCTTTACGGAATGCGGAAAATTTCCGCGCTTTCGGCGTGGGATTTGACGACGGGCAGCGCGGCGGTTGTTGTCGCCAATATCGACACGGGCGTTAAATACACGCACGAAGATTTGGCACAAAATATGTGGCGCAACGCCGGAGAGATTCCGAACAACGGCGCGGACGACGACGGCAACGGTTTTATAGACGATTATTACGGCTGGGATTTCTTTTACAACGACGCCGACCCGTCGGACGAAGACGGACACGGCACGCACACAAGCGGCACAATCGGCGCGCTCGGCAATAATTCTTTGGGCGTCGTCGGCGTCAATTGGAACGTGCGCGTAATGGCGATAAAAATCTACAATCCGAGCGGTTACGGCACGACTTCGGCGATGTTGATAAACGCCTATAACTACATTCGGATGATGAAAAATCGCGGCGTCAACATTCGCGTTACCAACAATTCATACGGCGGCTGCGACGAAGCGTGCGGTTACGACCAGGCGACCAAAGACGCGATTGACGCGCTCGGCGACGCCGGAATTTTGCAGGTTTTCGCCGCCGGAAACAACGGGCGGAACATCGAGACGACGCCGTTTTATCCGGCAAGCTACACGACGCCGAGCATTTTATCCGTCGCCGCTTCCGACCAAAATGACAATCGCGCCGGTTTTTCAAATTTCGGCACGACGAGCGTTGACCTTGCCGCGCCCGGCGTCGGAATTTTAAGCACCGTGATGAGCGCGGGAAATTACGGAAGTTTGAGCGGAACGTCGATGGCGACGCCGCACGCCGCTGGTTCAGCCGCGCTGCTCGCTTCATATAATCCGAATCTTTCCGCCGCGTCGCTAAAAGCAACTTTGATGAACACGGTTGACGCGTTTCCGCAGTGGAACGGCGTCGTCAAAAGCGGCGGCAGATTAAACGTCGCGCGCGCCCTGCAAAATCAAACCGTCTGCACTTACGCGTTCGACAGAAATTCGCAATTGGTTTTTCCCGAAGGCGGAACGTATCGTTTTACCGTAAACGCGCCCGCAAATTGTGATTTTTCGGCGGTCGGCAGCGCAAGCTGGATTCAAATTACCGGCGGCGGCACGGGAAGCGGCAGCAGCGAGATAACCTTCCGCGTCGGAACAAGTTCCAGCCAACCGCGCGCAGGAACGATTACCGTCGGCGGGCGGACGTTTTCCGTTACGCAATCGGGAAATGAAGTTTTTCCGCATCGCGGCTTTCTCGATTTTAACGGCGACGGGCGCTCCGATTTTACAGCGATTCAAAACGCTTCGGGCGGAATGCTCTGGCACGTCTTTCAAGGCGCGGAAGGTTATAAGACTTTTAATTTCGGACTTTTTGAAGACGACGTTCCGATTCCCGGTCATTACGATGCGGATTTGAAAAGCGACATCGCCGTCTGGCGCAATTCAAACGGCACATTTTACGTTTTGCGTAGTCAGGACAATACTTTTCAAGCGGCTCAATTCGGAACGGCGGGCGACAATCCGGTTGTTACACAGGATTTCGACGCGGACGGAAAAGCCGATTTTGCCGTAACGCGTAAGGAAAACGGCAAACTCGTCTGGTATATTCTTGGCACGACGAACGGTTTTCGCGCCGTTCAATTCGGCAACCAATCCGACAGACCGCTGCGCGGCGATTTCGACGGCGACGGTAAAGCTGATTTAGCCGTTTATCGACCGGAAACCGGCGTCTGGTACGTTCAAAAAAGCCGCGATGGTTTCGCCGCCGTTCAATTCGGCGTTTCGACCGATAAAACCGTCGCCGCCGATTACGACGGCGACCGCAAAACCGACATCGCCGTCTGGCGACCGGAAACCGGCGTCTGGCACTATTTGAAAAGTTCCGACGGAAGCTACAACGCCGTGCAGTTCGGCATCTCGCGCGATTTGCCGACGCCCGGCGATTACGACGGCGACGGCAGAACGGATTTTTCCGTCTGGCGTTCCAACCTTTCGCCGGACGAATCGGGCGTGTTTTACATCCACTCGGCTCTGTCCGGTTTTTCGGCGTTCGGCTGGGGAAACTCGACAATGAAAATTCCGGTAAACGCGCTGCAAAGCCCGTAAAAATGCAGCATTTTTGCCGGAGACAAACTTTTGCTGAAGTTTCCGCGTCTAACGCTTTGCAATCCGTTAAAAATTTTGCAATCTGAATAAATCCGTAATGCGGAAATCTTCTTGCATTTGAACGGTTTTAAGTAGTATATTTTACATTCTCGACCATTTGCGCTTCGTGCGCGTTTCAAATCTCGATAAAGTTTTTATCTTAAAAGGGCTGTATTTAAATGAATAAAAAATTGACTGTGAGCGGCAAAATCGTGGTGTTTTTTGCTTGTCTTTTGCTTTTGACTGCATCGACTCCGGCTCAAATTACCCTGCGCAACGCGGTTGACATCGACGGTGATAAAAAAGCCGATTTTTCGGTTTTTCGTCAGAGCGACAGCGTTTGGTATTTTCTTAAAAGCGGCGGCGGCTTTACGTTTCAGCAATTCGGCATCGCCGACACCGATTTTCCGACGCCGGGCGATTTCGATGGCGACGGCAAAGCCGACGTTGCCGTTTTCCGTGATACGAACGGCGTTTGGTATCGTTTAAACAGTTCAAATGGAGCTTTTTCGGCGGTTCAATTCGGAATAACCGGCGACGAACCGATTGCCAGAGATTACGACGGCGACGGCCAAACCGACATTGCAGTCGTTCGCCGCACCAACGGCGCGATGATTTGGTATATTCTCGGCAGCAAAACAGGTTTTACTTCCGCTCAGTTCGGAATTGCAGCCGATTACACCGCGCCCGGCGATTATGACGGCGACGGAAGATTCGACCTCGCCGTTCAGCGCGTCGGAACAAACCCGACCGACCCGGCAACCTTTTATATTTTCCAAAGCAAAACCAACACTTTGCAGGTTGCAACATTCGGATTCAGTCAGGACCTGGTTGTTCCCGGCGATTATGACGGCGACGGCAAAACCGATATTGCCGTTGTTCGTGAAGGCGCAACCCTCTCAGACAACCTTATCTGGTATATTCTGGGAAGTCGCGCCGGTTTTATGTCCTATTCATTCGGATTAACCGGCAGCGATTTAACCGTGCAGAACGATTACGACGGCGACGGCAAAACCGACATCGCCGTTTGGCGCGACACGAACGGAACTTTTTATTTTATAAAAAGCTCCGACGGCACGGTCGGTTCGGTGCAATGGGGTAAGGAGGGCGATTTCCCGACCGCCGGTTACGACACGCACTAATAATTGTTTAAAGGTCAAATACAAAAAGGTTGAAGGCTCACTCTGCAGTCTTCAACCTTTTTATTTATATGATTATTTGTAGTAATTTATTAGTATTTCCAGATGTTAAATACTGACGCTATCGGTGAATATTTTTCACGGAAAAAAATCGTCGTCGTCGGCGATTTGGTTGCCGACCAGTTTCTGCACGGCACAATCGCCCGTGTTTCGCGTGAAGCACCGGTGTTTATTCTGCGCCACGACGAAACCGAAACATTGCCCGGCGCGGCGGCAAACGCGGCGGTCAACGTCGCCGCGCTCGGCGGCAAAGCGGTTTTAGTCGGCGTTGTCGGAAACGACGCAAACGGCGCACATCTTCTTGAAAAACTCAATAATTTAAATGTCGCTTGCGATTTTGTAATTGTCGCCGACAAAATTCAAACGACGACGAAAGTCCGCGTTCTCGCCGGTCAGCATTACGCGCCGCGCCAGCAGGTAATCCGTATCGATTACGAAAATCAAACGGTAATCGACGCTGCATTGCAGAATGAACTCGGAAAAAATCTTTCTCTCGCCGCCGAAAATGCCGACGCCATTATCATCTCCGATTACAATTACGGCGTCGCAAGCGAGATTATAGCCGATTCAGCCGTCAAACTTGCCAAAGACAAAAATATTCCGCTGCTGGTCGATTCGCGTTTTAATCTCGAAAACTTTCGAGGCGCGACGACCGCTACGCCGAATCAAGAAGAAGTCGAACAAATTTTGGGCGAAAATTTTACCGAAACCGACTGCGTAAGATTGCGCGAAAATCTCGGTTTTGAAGCGCTGCTCGTTACGCGCGGCAACAAAGGAATGCTTTTGATTGAAAAAAATAAAACTCCCGTGCGGTTTGAAGCCGTCGGCGCTAAAGAACCGCTCGACGTAACCGGCGCGGGCGATACGGTTATCGCCGCTTACGCTCTCGGTTTGGCGTCCGGTTTGAACTTTACGGACGCGGCGAATCTGGCGAATCACGCGGGCGGAATCGTCGTAATGAAAAAAGGAACGGCTTCGGTTAAATCGGAAGAGCTGCTCGCATCCTTAGCGAAAACCCGAAATACAGAACGCAAAAAGCATTCGGTTCAATAACTCTATGAACTCTACAAACCCAATAAACTCTATAAACTATTTCGCGCCCGTTTTAGAAAGAGAGGAATTAGCCGAACAAATAAAAAGCGAGCGACTCGAAAATAAAAAAATCGTGGTGGCAAACGGCTGTTTCGACCTTTTCCACGTCGGACACGTTCGCTATCTGGCAGGCGCGAAAGAGTTGGGAGATTGCTTGATTGTCGGCATCAATTCCGATTTGCAGGTGAGAATATTAAAAGGCGAAAATCGCCCGTTTATGCCCGAAGTCGAGCGCGCCGAAATCGTCGCCGCGCTTCGTTTCGTCGATTATGTTACGATTTTTCAAGAACCGACGGTCGAAGAATTGTTACGCGCCGTGCGTCCCGATTTTCACGCCAAAGGCACTGATTACACGATTGAAACAGTTCCCGAAAGAGAAATCGTGCGCGAATACGGCGGACAAACGGCGATTGTCGGCGACCCGAAAAATCATTCGTCAACCGATTTAATTCAAAGAGTTGGCAGAAAGTTGTAGAAAGTTGCAGAAAGTTTTCAGGAAGTTGCGGATAGTTACAGAAAGCTGAATTATTTTCCGAATCTTTCTTTGCAGTTATAAATTGCTTGAAACTGTAACTCTCCACAACTCTGAAAACTTTCTGCAACTTTCTGTTAACTCTGGAAACTTTTTATGTGGAATTCTCGCACAAAAACCGATTTGATAATCGAGGTCTGGGAAAAGCTCGACTGCGAATCAATCGGCGTTAAGGAAATTACGGCAATCGAAACAATCGTGCGCGAGCAGTTCGGCGCGGGCGCGGTCGAATCGCCGATGAAAATTGCAAGAATGCTTGCCGACGAAGGCGCGGAACTTCGCCACGCCGAAATTCTCGAACTCGATGTCGAGCGGCGAATCGAATCGCCCTACGCCGCAATGTTTCGCAACATTCTGAAATTTACTGATTTCAAACAAACACTCGCCTCGATTCGCCGGATTGAAAACCTGCGTAAAAAATTTCTGTCGGAAAACGACCGCGAAGGCTTGCGCGCGGTTCGCGAAACCGCCATTAAGGGCAAACGACGAGCGCAGATGATTTCAAAAAACGAAAAAGTCGCGCCGGAAAAACGCGCTGAAAAGGAAGAGATTGCCGAATGGTTCACCATTTGGCTGCAAAGCCCGGAAATTTTTGAAAACTGGATAATTATGAGACAAAATTCGCCGGATTTTGCCAGACGATTCGGGCAAATCGATTCCTGAAAAATTTATTCTCTGACGCGTAAAAATCTTCAAGTCGCGTTATTTTATTTTTGCCGTTCGCTTCGTCGTCGTCGGCTGAAACGTTTGGAGCGTGAAATTCGGTCGGAAGCTCGACGGTTATTGTCGTTCCCGCATTTTCGCGGCTACGGACGTTAATCGTGCCGCTGTGGTCGCGGATGATTTGGTAAACAATCGAAAGTCCCAAGCCGGTTCCGCCCGTCGTCGATGTGGAAAACGGCTCGAAAAGCTGTTCGACCTGCGCGGGCGACATTCCGCAGCCGTTGTCTTCAAATAGAATGCGGATGCGCTCGCCCGCGATTTCTTCGAGCTTGATTTTAAGCGCGCCGCCGTCCGGCATCGCCAGAATCGAATTGCGCGCCAGATTCCAGAAAATTTGCTTTAATTGCGTCGGGTCGGCGAAAATCGTTACCGGTTTTTCCGGCAAATCAGTTTCGAGACAATGATTTTCCTTGATGTCGGGGCTGTGTTTGAGCAGCATAAAAGTATCGTTAACCGCTTCTCTGACATCTATTTCCGAAAAATTGCCGACGCGCGGGCGCGCATACGTCAAAAAGTTGGTAATAATTTTGTTCAATCGGTCGGATTCCCGCAGGATTATTTCCATCAGTGAGGAGTGCGAAGATTCGGGCGGCGTCGTCGATTGCAAAACCTGAATCGCGCCGCGCATCGCTCCCAACGGGTTGCGAATTTCGTGGGCGAGTCCGGCGGCGACGCGTCCGACCGCCGCCAGACGGTCTTTGCGGCGCACGTTTTCCTCCATCGAACGAATTTCCGTTAAATCCTGAAAAGTTAAAATCAAGCCGGTCTTCTCGCCCGTTTCGCTGAAAAGCGGCGAAATACCGTAACCGACGCGCACGGCAAATCCGTCCGGCGTCAAAACATCGGTTTCAAAACGCGGCGGATTGTCGCCCGTATCGGTCGCGTCGAGCGAATCGACAATCGGCAGGTGAATATTTCCGAACAGAGAATAAATCGATTTTCCGCGCATTTCTTCGGCTTTGCAGCCGGTGATTTCGGCGGCGGCGTGGTTAAAAGTGTAAATATTTCCTTCGAGGTCGGTCGTTATTAACCCGGAACGAATCGATTCGACAATTCTTTCGTGAAGCACGCGCAAATTCGCCAGCGTTTTCGCCGTCTCCTTTAACTGTTCGCCCGAAGCGCGCCGATAGGAAAGGCGCGAAGCGAGTAAGCCGACAACCAGAAACGCGACATTATGAAAACCGACAATCTGCACGATTTTTGAAGTTTCAAGTGTGCTGCCGAACGAAATAAATGATGCAGCCGACAAAATCGTCAGACCCGTCAAAAGCAAAACGCAGAGCGACGCCATCAAAAGCGTTTCGCGCGATTCGAGAAAAATGCTCGAAACACTGATTAAAACGATGAAAAGCGTGATATACGGCGACGTTAAATCGCCGGTTCGTCAAACGAGCCAGGTAATAAGAAGTGCGTCGAGAAAAAACTGCGTGCGAATCTGCCAGGCGTAATTTTCGTTTAGCCGAACGACGAAAAAATAAACAATCGTCAGCCCGACTGCGATTAAAAACACCCGAAACAAGCCCTGCGGAAAATTCTCGAACGACAATTTCAACTGTCCGCTCTGCCAGAACCAGGTAGCGACGAGCAAGAGGAAAATCGCCAGCAGTCGCCCGATAATCAAAGTTTGAATTCTTTGCGTCAGATTAGCGACGGTTGAAAAAAAAATTTTATCCATTGAACATTTACCGTCGAACATTTATCATTTGAACATTCCGAGGTTTTTGGCGAATATAAATAATAAATGGAAAATGAATTTGACGAACGCCCCTGGGGAAACTACACGGTTTTGGACGAAGGCGACGGTTTTAAGATAAAACGAATCGAAGTTTTGCCCGAAAAACGCCTCAGCTACCAGAAACACCGGCATCGCTCCGAACACTGGTTCGTCGTGCGCGGCACAGCTAAAGTAACATTAAACGGCGCGGAAATTCTAGTCGAAACCGGCAAAGCCATCGACATCCGCGTCGGCGACGCTCACCGCGTCGAAAATCCCAATAACAAAGAATTACTGATTTTCGTCGAAACGCAAACCGGCGATTATTTCGGCGAAGACGATATTATCAGAATGGAAGACGATTTCGGCAGAGACATTCACGAATAAATCTTTAAGAAGCTGTTTGGAAACTATTTCTAAAAATTAAGCATTGTTGGTTTCAAAGGACTTATGCTATCAAGCCAATTTCAGAAAACGACAATTATGTCG
>JALZOE010000322.1 GCA_030857325.1 Acidobacteriota bacterium | reverse complement strand
CGGCGGCGATTCGTTATCCGCGCGGCAACGGTTTCGGCGTCGATGTTTCCGACGCGCCGAAACAACTCGAAATCGGCAAAGCCGAAATTTTGCGCGACGGCGGCGGCGAGATTGCGATTCTCGCATATGGCTCGATGGTTTATCCGGCGATGGCAGCGGCAAAAATTTTGGAACGAGACGGAATCGACGCGACGGTTATCAACGCGCGCTACGTTAAACCGCTCGATTCGGAATTGATTTTGGCGCTGGCGCAGACAAAGCGCGTTATTGTTACGGTCGAAGAAGCGTATCTCGCGGGCGGTTTCGGCTCGGCGGTGATGGAATTATTAGAAGAAAATGCAATGCTCGACACGGTAAAAATCGTCCGAATGGGCGTTCCCGACCGCATCGTAACGCACGGCGACGCTAAATTGCTTCTCGCCAAATACGGATTGGACGCCGACGGAATTTATACGCGCGTTAAAGAAACAATCGAAATTTTAGAGGAGCGCCGCGCGGGGAAAAAGCGTCTAAAAGCGTTAAGATAGTGGCAAGTGGTATAGTGGTATATATAAGGTAAGGTTTGTTAAATCGGCTTCCGAATTTAAGTTTAACTTGTCTTTAACTTACCACCTACCACTTACCGTTTCCCATTAAATAAATGAATAACGAAAATAAAAGTAACAGCAGTCTCCCGCTCGTCATTATCGGTTTGGTTTTGCTTGCCGCAATCGTAGGCGGCTGGTGGCTTTACCAAAATTCAAAAGCAACGCCGGTCAAAACAAGTTCGGGTAACACGAACAGAAAGAAAGCCGATACGAGCGCTTTGCAGGCTTACCAGAACGCGCCGCCGGGAGCGCAGCCGCCGAATATGCTCGGTTCGCCGACGGCGACTGTAACAATCGAAGAATTTGCCGATTTTCAATGTCCGACGTGCGCGACGGTTCACGCGAAAATGAAGGAAATCACCTCGATTTACGGCAGCCGCATAAAATTTATCTACCGCAGTTTTCCGCTGACGCAGATTCATAAAAACGCTTACGACGCGGCAGTCGCGGCGGAAGCAGCCGGAATGCAGGGCAAATACTGGGATATGCAGAATCAGCTTTTTACAAACCAGCAGGCGTGGTCGAATTCGTCCGAAGCCCGCAGAATATTCGGCGAATACGCGCAGAAAATCGGCTTGGATGTCAACAAATTTGAAACCGATATGCTCGGACTGGCGGCAAAAAGCCGCGTGGATTTGGACATCGCGCGCGGTCGTTCTCTTGGCATCACCGGCACGCCGTCGATTTTTATCAACGGCAGACAGATTCCCTTCGAGCAGTTCGACGTAGCGCCGATGCGTCGGGTAATCGACGCGGAACTGCAAAGAGCGCAATCCGGCGCGACACAGCCGACCGGAGCGAATCAAACAAATTCAGTAAACGCCGCAAATAAATGAACGAAATAAAAGCGGCTATGGAAAAAGATAACGACACAATCGCCAAACTTCCCGTTCTGGCGGCTGTCGTCGCGCTAATCGGCATTGCCGACGCGGTTTATCTCACGGTGCATCATTACACGGGCGAAAAAGTTCCGTGCAGCGTCGTCGAAGGCTGCGAACAGGTTTTGACGAGTTCTTACGCGGAAATCGCGGGCGTTCCGCTTGCCTCATTCGGCGCGCTCGCTTATTTTACGGCGTTTTCGCTGGCGATTTTAGCGGCGTTCGGCAATCGTTCGATGTGGAAAATCTTCGGCGTTCAAGTCGTTTTGATGGCAATTTTTACGACGTGGTTAATTTACCTGCAAGCATTTGTGATAGAAGCCTTTTGCCAGTTTTGTCTCGTTTCGGCGGCGATTACTTTTACTCTGCTGACGATTTTTATCGTCTCAAATTTATTACCAAAAACTCGTCGTAATTTGTAGGGGCGACGGCTTGTCATCGCCCGCCGCGTTTGAAAAACGCTAATTAACGTAAATTAAATTCAACAGTTGGATTTAATTTACGTCTTTTCGCTGACGCTCATCGGGCGAGGACAAGCCGTCGCCCCTGCAATCTTCGTAGTATTTGAACAATTCCCTGAAATTAAGCGTTTTGTATTCGATTCTTTTCGCTCTGCTCCAAAACTTTTTTGTAAAAGTTTATATACTGCGGAATAACGAGTTCGGAACTATAACGCGAAACGGCGAGTTCGCGCCCGCGCCTGCCGAAAGAATTTCGTAAATCGTCGTTTCGCAACAATTGCAAAACGTCTTCGCTCATTTTTTCCGTATCGCCGACATCGCTTAAAAATCCGGTTTCGCCTTCGTTGACGACTTCGGCGATTCCGCCGACGCGCGAAGCGACGACCGGAACTTCGCACGCCTGCGCTTCGAGCGCGGCGAGTCCGAAAGACTCTTCCTGCGACGGCAGCAGAAATACGTCGGCAACCGCTAAATAATCGGCAATTTTCGCCTGCTTTCCGGCAAAAACCGTTTGCTCCAAAACATTTAACTGTCGGGCGCGATGATGAATCGCCGAATATTCCGGTCCGTCCCCGACCATAATAAGGCGCACGTTTTTATCCGTTTCGCGGACTTTCGCCAGAATCTCAACGCAGTCGAGCGGACGTTTGACGTGACGAAAATTTGAGACGTGCATCAGCAGTTTTTCGCCGTTCGGCGCTAATTCTTTGCGCAAAGCCGAATCGTTGTCGCGCCGGTAATAATCGGGAGAAATAAAATTCGGTATAACTTCGATTTCGTCAAAATCGAAAGTTTCAATCGTCGCCTGTTTCAAAAACTTCGACACCGACGTTACGCCGTCCGACTGCTGAATGCCGTAGCGCGTAATCGGCAAGTAACTTCTGTCCGCGCCGACGAGCGTGATGTCCGTTCCGTGAAGCGTCGTGATAACGGGAACATAGCGTTTTTGTTTGATTGATTCGCGCGCCAGAATCGCGCTTATCGAATGCGGAATCGCGTAGTGAACGTGCAGCAAGTCGAGATTTTCCGAACGCGCAACCGTCGCCATTTTCGTCGCTAAAGCCAAATCATACGGCTGATGTTCAAACAGCGGATACGACATCATTTCGACTTCGTGAAAATGAACGCGCTCGTTGAGTTCGGTCAGGCGCGTCGGCAAACTCGAAGAAATAAAATGGACGTTATGCCCGCGCTGCGCCAGCTCGCGCCCCAATTCCGAACCGACAATGCCGCTGCCGCCGTAAGTCGGGTAAACCGTGATTCCGATGTTCATTTTTTAATGGTAAATGTTAAACGGCAAATGGTAAATCGCAGAATTTTTTATTTACCGTTAAGCACTTACCGTTTACCGTTTTATTTGTGTTAATCTTTGGTTGATTTTGGAGAAAGACAATGGACGTTAAAAATTTTCTTGTGCCGGAAGGCAAAAAGCTAAACTTAAAAAATTATAAAAGCGACTTTACCGGCGATTATACGGATAAAAAAGAAGCCGTCGCCGATTTGACGACGAATATCGAGCGGCTCGCCAAATTGCAGGACGTTCTCTACGCGCAGAACACGCACGCGATTCTGATAATTTTCCAGGCGATGGACGCGGCGGGCAAAGACAGCGCGATAAAACACGTGATGAGCGGCGTCAATCCGCAGGGCTGCGATGTTACTTCGTTTAAGCAGCCGTCGAGCGAGGAATTAGACCACGATTATCTGTGGCGCTCGATGAAGGCTTTGCCCGCGCGCGGAAAAATCGGAATTTTCAACCGCTCGCATTACGAAGAAGTTCTCGTCGTCCGCGTTCACCCGGAAATCCTTCAGCTTCAGCAATTGCCGGAACAAGCCAAAAACAATAAAAACATCTGGAAAGAGCGTTACGAGCAAATCCGCAACTTTGAAGAATACCTGACGGAAAACGGCGTTCACGTCTTGAAATTTTTCCTCAACATCTCGAAAGACGAACAGAAAAAGCGTTTCCTCAAACGCATCAACGAGCCGGAAAAGAACTGGAAATTTTCGTCCGCCGACGTAAAGGAACGCGCCTTCTGGGACGATTATATGCAGGCTTACCAAAACGCGATAGAAGCGACAAGCACAAAAAACGCGCCTTGGCACGTCGTTCCGGCGGACAACAAA
>JALZOE010000321.1 GCA_030857325.1 Acidobacteriota bacterium | reverse complement strand
TTAAAAAATTTATCGTCCGCCGACCACCAGAACGGATTGTTGATAACGAATGTGCCTTCGAGCGCCATCCGCTTCAAAGTCGCCCGGTAATACGGAATTTCGTGCGAAATGCGGTCGATAACAATGTCGTATTTCTTTGGCTCGTCAAGGCGAATTCCGCCGACTTTAACCATTTCCGCGACGACTTCACCATTACCTCTTTCATTAATGCTTCTGATAATCGATTCGGGAAACGTCAACTCGCGTCCCGTCAAAATTCCAACTCTTTTCATAACTTTTTTATTAAATTCCTTATTTTATATATTTGTTTAGGATAACAGGAAAATTTCTGACCGTTCTAAAAACAAACAGTGTAATTTAGAAATATTGAAAGTTACAAGCTGGCTTGAAAATTTGAAATCTGAATTTAACGCGCAGCCAAAATCAGATTCCGCCGATTTAATTCCATTTCTTTTCTTTTTTAAATCTTTTGACAACCATTTCGCGCCGCATTTTCGGCAGATGGTCGATAAAAAGTTTGCCGTCGCAGTGGTCGGTTTCGTGCTGGAAACAGCGCGCCGCGTAGCCGTCGGCTTCGCGCTCGAACCATTCGCCTTTTGCATCTTGAGCGCGTAAAGTTGCTTGTTCGGCGCGCACGACGACAGCCGGAACTTTGCCGACCGACAGACAGGCTTCGGGACTCGACTGCTCGCCTTCTTTTTTAATAATTTCAGGATTTGCCGCAACGAGTTTGACGCCTTCGCAATCCATTACGAACAGACGCAGAGACAAACCGATTTGCGGCGCGGCAAGCCCGACGCCTTCGGCGTCATACATCGTCTCGAACATTTCATTACACAGTTTTTCGAGTTCTTCGTCAAATTCCGTAACTGCTTCGCCAACCTTTGCTAAAACGTTTTCAGGATATTCCGTTATCTTTCTGACCGCCATAAATTATTTTTCCGCGATTTTTTTTATCTCAAGTTGGCGCGGGCTGCGCTTCCAGCCGGGTTTAGTATTAAACGCTTTGTCCTCACGCTCCTGACAACTCCAGCAGGTGTGCTGAATTTCATTTGTCGGCAGAACGAAAGTTACATAATGGTCAACCAGCGTGTCGCATTCGTCGCATTTTATCTCCGGTTTCGGGTGCGCGTTGTTGGCAATCGTTTCATCCATATCTTTTCCTTTATTTTTTCCTCAACAGCCTGAGTCTTTCCATATAAAAATCTTGTGTATCCACAACAGTGTAATGCGCTTCGACAAAATTTTCCAAAGGACGACACGCTTCCGCCGTTTTCGGATTCTGGCAGATTTCGCCGGTTGCCAACCAGATTTCTTCGGTTTCGGGCAGAATTTTCGATGTAATAAAATTTATTTCGCTTTTCATCGCGCCCGCGCTTGACGGCGAATCTTCAAAACTCCAGGCGAAAAATTTTTCGTCCGGCACAATGCGATTATTGCCTTTGTAATAAAAGGGAAGCGAGAGTGCGTCAAAGGTAGGAAAAACGACGATTGCCTGATTCGGCTTTTCGTTCGCCTCGATAAACTGCGCGATGCGCGCCCAATCGCCTTGTTTGGCAAAATCCGGGAATTGTTTGTAAATTTTCGTGTAAGGAAATAAAAGAACAAACAAAAGGGCAAAGTAAATCCGACTTTTTTTCGGCAGAACATTTGCCGCGAGCGCGCCCGCGAACAGAAAAATGGCGCAAAAAGCACGGAAAAATGTCGATTAACGATATATTCCGCGCCGAGCAGAAAATAAGCCGCCAGCAAAAACGCGCAAATCATCGCAACAATCGCTGCCGCCGCCAAAATTTTTTCGCCTGCCGCGCGAAATCCGCCTTTAACAAGAAAATAAACAATCGCCGCCGCTGTCGCCGAAAGAAAACAAATTCTGATTAAAGAAAAAGCGGACGGCGCCAAATCGAACGATAACTCCATCGGAAAAACAAAATTCAACATCCGGTTCGACAAAATTCCCGCCGCTTCGACAAGCGATTTTTCCTGAACGAAACCGACGACGCGGACGGCAAACTGCTGTTTTAAAATCCACAAAAGCGGCAAAAACGCTGCGCCGACCGCCAGCATTTGCAGAAAATAATCGCGCGCCAGTCGAAAACGCCGCAAAACAACCAGCGCGAAAAAACCGCCAACCAGCACAAAACCCAGATAATAATTCGTGTAAAGCGCGACAATCGCCGTCAAAACAAAATAAATTCGCGCTCTTCTTTGCGAACTTTGCACTTTTGCGGAAAAATCCTTTTCTTTATCCAAATATCCGCCGTCAAAAAATTTTAAAAGCAGAATCGAAAACAAAATCACCAGCGAATAAACGCGAGTCTCGACACTCGCCCAAATAAAAAACGGATGAATCGCAAAAAAGGCGGCGAGAAATTTCGCCGCCGGTTCGTCCGTGAATCGCCCTGCAAGGTCGTAAAAAAACTTTATCGCCGCCGCGCTCCAGATAATCGAAAAAATTCTGGCAAAAAAGATTGAATCGCCAAGAGCGCGCCAGAGGCTTAAAACTATAAAATACAGCGGCGCTTGTTTTTCGTTTGCCGAGACGTTTTTGAGCGTGTCTAAAAAACCGTTCCGCGTCGTGTAAAGCGTCGAGGCTTCGTCCTTCCAGATATTTAAATAATATGCCAGATACAGCGCGATGCCGACGTGCAGAATTATCAAAAGCGCGGGAAAAGAAAAAAAAGAAGAAAAGAAAAAATGGGACACTTTGCTAGTCTCCGCTTCTCCTTCTCTCCCCTTCTCCGCGTCTGAATTTTCGTTCATATTTATTACCGCGTCTAGATTAACTGCCGCACTTTCCGGCGCGTCCGCCAGTAAACGTCTTCCATAAAAATATGCGCGAACTCGCCGTTGCGCCCGATGCTCAAAAGATTTTCGATGCCCGTCGATTCTTCAAAATCGCGTCGCGCCGCTTAGTATTCGTTAAGAAAAACCGGATACGCAATCGGCGTTTTCAAAACATTCGCGCCCAAATACCTTTCCCGCGCGTCGGGAATTATTTTGACCAGATGTTTCAGACAAAGTTCCGTAATAGTTTCTTCGTCAATCGTCCAGAATTCGTCGTCTTTCTGACAGCCGATGTCAACTGTAATAATGGTTTTGCCTTCCGGCGCGAGCCACGGCATCGAAATCGTCGCTTCGGTCAGGCGGAAAAACGGAAACTGCTTTTCAGGCAGCCACAAAACCGTGTCGGGAAGAAGCCCGCGCCCTGAAAAGCGCATATTGACGAATATCATCGGGCGATAGCGGAAATCTTTAAATTTTTCCAAACGATTCGTGCCTTTTGTAAGTTTCGCTAAAATATTGGCGGGCGCGGTGCTGACGACGGCGGAAACTTCGCGTGTTTCGCCTTTAGCTTTGACCGCGACAACCGTTTCATTCTCGACAATAATTTCTTCGACCGGCGATTCGAGCTTGATTTTATCTTCCAAGCCTTCCGCCAATTTTTCGCACAAAGTCGAAACGCCGTTTTTCGGGTAAACGTGATGAACGCTCGCTTTTTCCGGCATCTCGCGGTTGTAGCCGACGGCGACGGCGCGACCTAAAACTTTTCCCGCCGCTTTCAAATAAAGCGTTTTCCCGATGCTTCCCGGCAGACTTTCGCCGACCGCCGCCGACAAATTTTCGGCGGGCGCGCCCGACCACGCTTCGATTAAAGGCAGCGCGACTTCATCTGCCAGCGCGCGTCCGTAACTTTTGCGAAACCATTCGGCGGCGGACGCTGGGAGCGCGTGTCCGTTTTTTAGGGATTTTATTTTGCTCATCGCGCCGCTCAAAGTCATTCGCGGAATTTGCATCAAACCGAACGGGTAATCGTAAGTTTTGCCATTCAACAAAACCGTTTCGCCGTAATGTTTGACAAGCAGACAATCGGAACTGACGCCGATTGCCGCCGCCAGCCGGTTGGTAATAAAATGCGCGCCGAAATCATAACTGAAACCTTCGGCGTCCTTAAAGCTCGCGGCAAGTCCGGCGATTTTCTTTCCCGCTTCGTATAAAACAAACGGCACGTTTTGACGATGCAAAAAATTCGCCGCCGTCAAACCCGCGAGTCCCGCAC
>JALZOE010000320.1 GCA_030857325.1 Acidobacteriota bacterium | reverse complement strand
GGTTTAACGCCGAGAGTGCAGGCGGTTCTTTTATGTTTTCGGCAGCCTACTCAAACGAGTAGGGACAAGCGAAAATTTTTGCAGTAAAGTAAATCGCAACGTGATTTCAACTATCGAAAATTATCAAACACAAACCGTCGCCAAGACTTTGCGCGTCGTCATTATCGAAGATTTGCGCGACAT
This sequence comes from Acidobacteriota bacterium, assembly GCA_030857325.1. Taxonomy (GTDB): domain Bacteria; phylum Acidobacteriota; class Blastocatellia; order Pyrinomonadales; family Pyrinomonadaceae. Next base: position 3,880 of record JALZOE010000320.1, on the reverse strand, counting down.
CCGTGAAGGTTTGACCGCTTTGATAAACGGCACGGCGGGTTTCAAATGCGTGGCGGGTTACGGAACAATGGAAGTTGCGCTGGCGCGAGTTGAAAAAGAAATGCCGGACGTGATTCTAACCGATTTGGGCTTACCCGGAATGAGCGGCACGGAAGGCATCGTTAGAATCAGAGAAATTTTCCCCGAAATTCCAATCATCGCGCTGACGATTTACGACAACGACACGGAGATTTTTAATGCTCTGTGCAACGGCGCAAACGGTTATCTGCTGAAAAACACGCCGCCCGCGCGTCTGCTCGAAGCCTTGCAAGAAGCGGTTGACGGCGGCGCGCCGATGTCGCCCTCAATCGCCGCTCGCGTCGTCAATCTCTTTCGCACAATTCGCCCGCCCGAACACGCCGATTATCATTTAACCGCGCAAGAAACCGAATTGCTAAAACTGCTCGTCGAAGGACATCTCAAAAAAACCGCTGCTAAAGAAATGGGAATCTCCGTTCACACCGTTTCATTTCATCTGAAAAACATCTACGAAAAACTTCAAGTCCACTCGAAGACTGAAGCCGTCGCCAAAGTCCTGCGCGAAAAATTAATTTAAAAGTTTTCGATAAAAATCTCATCAACCTACCTACAAGTGTAGTTATTTTCTTTTTTCAATCGTGTAAAAATCGGCTTGTTTAAACAAAAACGCCGGAAACTCTCAGCGGATAAATTACTCGCGCCGTTTTCGGCTCAACGTTTAATACAAAATTCTAAAATTTCAAATTAAAAAGTGAGGAAAAAAATGAAAAAAAACATTCTTGAAAACAATTGGCGGAGCGGCATTGGCGATTTTGATGTTGGCGATGTTCGCTCAAATTCAGGTGTCGGCGCAGGTATTGGAAGAAGTTCCTTTAGAACAAAGCAGAGGCATCGTCGGCGCGTGGCGAACGGTGGTAACGCCGCGTAATTGTCAAACGGGCTTGCCGGTCGCGCCTGCTTCTAGAGGTTTGTTGACTTTTAACGAAGGCGGCACATTGGCGGAATATAATAGCCCCGGTCCAAATCCGGCTCTGCGCAGCCCCGGTCACGGAGTTTGGGAACAGAGAAGCGGCGGCGGGCGCATTTACTCGTCCGTCTTTCGCAATTACTCGTCCGTATTTGTGATCAACCGCTATGACGCGAGCGGCGTTTTCATCAGCTCGCAGAAAATTAGGACGGCTTTGGAACTCAGTGCGGACGGCAATGGTTTTACTACTAACGCCGCAATCGAAATTTTCGATGCAAACGACAACTTAATCGGAACGGGTTGCGCGACCGCAGTCGGGACGCGCATTGAATAATAATCAGCATTAAAGCGAGTCCGGCGTAAAAGTTTATCGCGTCGAACTCGCTTTAAATGCGCGCCGGCTTTACTCAAAATGCCGGAAACTCTCGACGGGAAAACTACTCACGCCATTTTTGGTTCAACATTTAACCCAAGACTTAGCAGGAGAAAATTATGCAAACCAAACACAAACTTAATCATTCACTTTTCATTTTCGGACTAATAATTTTATTGGGTCTAGGGTAGCAAAAGTGACTAAAGTGGGCAACGCTCCAGCAATTTTAACAGCTTTTGCTCCAAGTTTTCATTACGATGATTAAAACGATATTCACATTCTTTCAAAGGAAAACAAGTTCAATAAATTGAGAAATCAGTTACTAATTTTATTGAACTTGTTTTTAATAACGCAAATTTGAGCCGTTTCGGGCAGAAATGTCGCGTTATAGTTTAAGGAGTAAATTCAAAATATGGAAAACCTGCGTATATTTATTGCCGAAGACCACGAAACCGTTCGTGCCGGGCTGAAAATGATTATCGACGAGCAAGCCGATATGACGGTGTGCGGCGAGGCAGGCGACGGGCGGACGGCGGTTCGGCTCGTGCAGGAACTTCAACCCGATGTCGTCGTAATGGACGTAACGATGCCGGAGATGAACGGTCTGAAGGCGACGCAGGAACTGAAAAAAATGTTCCGCGACTATAAAATTCTCGCCCTTTCGAGACATACCGAAGACGGATACTTAAAGGAAATTCTTCGCGCTGGCGCTTCCGGTTACGTCCTCAAACAAAGCGCGCCGCTCGAACTTTTTCGCGCCATCCGCGTCATCGCCGCCGGCGGAAAATATCTCGACCCGGCGGTTACGAGCAAAGTCATCGGCGCTTACACCGTGCAAATCACCGACGCCGACGCCCCCGGAAAGCCGGTTTTAACCGAGCGCGAAGAGGAAGTTCTGCGTAAAATCGCGTGGGGCTACAGCAACAAGGAAATCGCCGCCGCGCGCTCAATCAGCGTCAAAACCGTCGAATTTCATAAAGCTAAAGCGATGCATAAGCTGGATATTCACGACCGAATAGACATCGTCCGTTACGCTCTGCTCCAAGAATGGCTGCAGGACAATTGACGTTTTCTACACATCTGCGCTATTTGTTCCATTAGTTCCTAATCGCCCTAGCGCAAATTCCGGCTCATTTTTCCTATCTTCCTGATATGCAGGAATATTTATGCGTGAGATAAAACAACTACTAATTTTTTTCAGTCGCGTTTGTTATCGCTCGGTTCGAGGCGATTTCACATCATTTTATTCGGTCGATGAGATAATTGCGGCTCGATAAATTAGTCATCATTTTTATCAACCAGGACGAATGATGTTTCGCGGGTAAAAACTAAAGTCAGGATTCAGGCGATATATATTCGGTTTTAATCAGGCGCGGAATTTCAGCGCTTATCAGTCAGGAAAAGAAGAATAAAAATGCCGCCGAAAGTCTTTTTATATACGATTAAAAATTTTTTACAAAATTTCAGAAATTGAGGAAAGTAAAGAAATGACCACGATTATAATAGCCGACGACCACCAATTGCTGCGCGAAAGCATATCTTCTCTGCTGCGCGAAGTTCCGAATTTCAATATTGTCAGCCAGTGCGAAAACGGTCGGCAGTTGCTCAAGGAAGTCGAGCAACTGCGTCCGAACGTCGTCGTTACCGATATAACAATGTCCGAATTAAACGGAATCGACGCCACTCGTCAGATACGAAAAATCAGTCCCGGGACGCGCGTCGTCGCCTTGTCGGTTCACGCCGAAGAAACCTATATTCGGGATATGATAGATGCCGGAATTTCCGGCTACGTCGTCAAATCCGGCGCCGCCGCCGATTTGGTCGCCGCAATCCGCTCCGGGTCGAGAGGAAAAGTTTATTTCAGCCGCGAAATCAGCGACACGGCGCAAAAAATCCAGAACAAGGACGGCGGTTACAGACACAAAACCGCCTGCTCGCCGGAAAAAACGCTGACCGGGCGCGAACGAGAAATTTTGCAGCTTATCGGAGAAGGCTGTTCGTCGGTACAAATCGCGAACAAACTGTACATCAGCGAATCGACCGTCAAAACGCATCGAAACAACTTAATGGACAAACTCGATGTGCGCGACGTCGCCGGTTTAACGCGCAACGCGATTCGGCTCAAACTCGTTTATGTCGAATAAAACGGACGTCTCAGAAAGTAAACCGAATATAGCAGTTTGCCGGAGACGAGGCGGCGGCGAACGCGGTGCGCCGTTATTTCATTCTATTTGAAGGATTTTGAGTCGAATCGCCTGCCGTGTTAAACCGGCTACATTTCGCACATCGAGTTTGTCCATAAGATTGTCCCGGTGGTGTTTGACAGTCGTTTTACTAATACACAATCTGGATGCAATCTCTACAGACGTATGTCCTTCCCCGATAAGCTGCAAAATTTCCCGCTCCCGCTGTGTAAGTTGATGCTCGGTTATTGAAGAAGCACTTTTGCGGCTGCCTGCGGTATTTTGTATTTTTCCGGCAACATCGGCAATTTCTTCACTAAAGAAAATCTTTCCTTTTGA
>JALZOE010000319.1 GCA_030857325.1 Acidobacteriota bacterium | reverse complement strand
AACAGCAGCAAGATGGCGGAAATCAGCGTTCCGGCGTGTCCGATACCGATCCACCAGACGAAGTTGATAATATCGAACGCCCAGCCGACCGGCTGATTGTTTCCCCAGATTCCGATTCCGGTAAAAACCAGATAGGCGACCGTGAACATCAGAAGCTGGAGCATTATAAAACCGATGCCGAATCCGACAAACCAGCCGAACGGCGTTCTTTTCTTTAAGGTTTTATCGCTAATCTTATCCGTCAAAGTGGCAAAGGTGTGTTCACCTTCAATCATCTTCGGAAAAAGCGGTTTTTGATTCTTTTGTTCGTCTTTCATAGCTTTAACTTAAAGACTAATGCGCCCCTTCGTTCGGCTCTCCCGCATTCGTGTTCTTTTGTCTGGACAAAGATTTTATTCCTGTCAAATCGGTTTTATAATCGGGCATTTCCCTGTTCTGATTTTTAATTGCCGCCAGATAACTCGTTCGCGGCTGCGTGTTTAAATCGTGAAGCACGGTATAATTTCGATCTTCGTTCTTTAATCTGACGACATTGCTGTCCTTATTGTTTAGATCGCCGAAAACAATCGCGTCCGCCGGACAAACCGATTGACACGCCGTTACAATTTCGCCGTCGCGTATTTTGCGCTCGTCCTTCTCGGCTTCGATTCTCGCCGACGCGATGCGCTGCGTGCAGTAAGTGCATTTTTCCATCACGCCGCGGCTGCGAACCGTAACTTCCGGGTTTCGCATCAATTTATATTGCGGCGTGTTCCAATCCTGATAAAGCAGGAAATTAAACCGTCGGACTTTATAAGGACAGTTATTTGAACAGTAGCGCGTTCCGACGCAGCGGTTATAAACCATATCGTTTAAACCTTCAGCGCTGTGGACGGTCGCGTGAACCGGACAGACCGGCTCGCACGGCGCAAGCTCGCACTGCTGGCACAACATCGGCTGAAAGCTCAGAGTTTCGGGATTGTTTAAATCGTCGCCCGTGTAATAAGCGTCAATCCGCATCCAGTGCATTTCCCGACTGCGCTCGACCTGTTCCTTGCCGACGACCGGAATATTATTTTCCGCCTGACACGCGATAACACAGGCATTGCAGCCGACGCAGTTATTCAAATCGACGGACATCCCCCATTTGTTGCCGAGATATTCAAATCTCGGATACATCGATTCGTCGTATAAATCCGCCTGCTCTCCGATTTTGGGATTTTCCACGAAAGTTTCCAAATCATAGACGCGCAAAATGTCGCGTCCTTCCATATTGAAATGCGTCTGCGTCGAAGCGACGGTCGTCTGCGCGCCGGTTTTTTCAATATTGCCCGCGCCGAACCACATCGCGCCGGTTTGCTGGACGTTATAAGCGTTGTAGCCGATTCCCGTCCCGACTCGTCCGGCGCGCCCGCGTCCGTAGCCGAGATAAATTGTAATCACGTCGTCGGGCTGTCCGGGTGCAATCCACATCGGAACAGGCTCGTTTATGGTCGCGCCCTGATAACTCAGCGTCGCCAAATCGGAAAACAAATTTCCGCCTTTGGTGTTGACAAAGCTCGTGCCTTCCGGCGCGCCCGCCAGTTCGTTATATTCTCTGTCCTGGTTGACTCCGAGCCGCGCGGCGGTTCGCGGACTGACCAGAGCGACATTATCCCAGGTGGTTTTGGTTATCGGTTTCGGCAGTTCCTGCTGCCACGCGTTATTGCTGAAACGCCCGTCGTGAATGGTCGGGTCGGGCAGAATGGAAATTTCCAGCGCGCCTTCGGTTACTATCGGATTCGCCCCCGGCTGCGCCAAAAACCCCGTATTGACGGAAACCGTTTTTGTCGGCACAGCAGAGTCTGGAATAAAACCGCTGTGGACGACTCTGCGCCACAATTGTTCAAAATTATTCGATGTCGCGGCGGCGGTTGTCGTCGCGTTAGCCGCGGTGTTTGTCGTCTGAGCGGTGTTTGCCGCTGTCGGCGGCGCGGCTGAATTTGCAGTCGCGGCGTTCGCGTTCGGCGAAGATACGGGCGTTGCGGTCGTTGACGTGTTCGCCGCGCCGGAAGTCGTTGGAATTGGCGGCGGGGCGGCAGCACTGCCGCCTGCGGGCAGCGATAACGTCAGCGGCGCGTTTGTCAGACCTTGCCTTTGCCAAAAATTCTTAACAATATCGTAATCCTTCTGGTCGTAGTTTTCTCCGGCGAAAACCTGCACGACTTCGTGCATACTTTTGCCGTCATAAAGCGGTTCGATTAAAGGCTGAACGAAAGTAACCGTGCCGTCGTAAGCGCGCGCGTCGCTCCACGTTTCAAGATAATGTTTGGCTGAAACGTGCCAGTGGCAAAGCTCGGCGGTTTCGTCGTTGTATAATCCGAAATGAGCGCGAAGCGGAATTTTGTTCATCCTCTCCGCGTTCAATTTTAAATCGGCGGGCGTGTTATAAACCGGATTCGCGTCCAGAACGACGAGCATTTTTACCGCGCCGCCGTCAATTTCGCCGATAAGCCGACGCAGGTTTTCGATTTGCAGGGTTTCTCCGTTCGGGTGAAGCGGCTCGGTATAGACAATCGTCTGCCCGACGTTTCCGAGCGCGGCGTTTATCGCGTGGGCGAGCGCGTGAACAATCGGCGGCTGGTTTCCGCCCGCGACGACGATTGAACTGCCTCTGTTTGCCAGCAAATCGTTTGCCAGCGCGTTTATCCACTGCGCGTTTTCCGTGTAAGTCGAAACCGCGCCCGAAACGCCGACGGCAGCGGCAATCGCTTTGATAATCTCCGGCATTTGACTCGGTTTAACGCCCAGACGATGGTCGGCTTTCGCGCCGGTTATCGTCGTCGTCGTCTCAATCATATAAAGCCGGTTCATATCTCTTTTTTCCGCCGAGACGGTTCGACCTTTAATAAAATCCTTGACGTAGCGGACGTTAAAGCTCGAAAGAAAATCCGAATCGAGCGACAAAATTCTCGCCGCCCGGTCGAACCTGTAAACCGTGTGGGCGGGCGTGCCGAAAGCCATCTGCGCGGCTGCCATTTCGTTGTCGCTGTTGACCGGCTGATACTGGTAGAGCCTGGCGTTCGGCAGTTCTCTGAGAATCTGATCGAATTGCCCGATAAGCGTCGGCGAGGTAATCGTTTCGGTTAAAAACCGGATTCCCGCGCCGCCGTCCGCGCGATTCTGGTCAATCGCGCCGCGAATCTGCGTCATAAAATTCTGCCACGTCGAGGGATTTCCGCGATACAAAATTTGCTGCGAGCGGTCGGGGTCATACATCGTCAGCAGCGACGCCTGCGCGAATGTGTCGGTCGCGCCGAGACTTCCCGGATGGTCTGGATTTCCTTCGATTTTCGTCGGACGACCTTCGTTGGATTTGCCGAGCAAACCGACGGCGACTCCGCCAAACGTCATCGCCGTCGCGTAAAAAAGCGGCTTGCCCGGAATGATTTCTTCCGGCTGGCGCACGTAAGGCACGATTTTTTCGGCGGGCTGAATAACGCAGCCGGAAAGTCCGGCAAAAGCGAGCGACGCGCCCATCACTTTGACAAAGTTGCGGCGGCTCAGAGAGTTGTCCCATTCTTCGGCTTGTGCCGGATATTCCTGTTTGACGAATTTTTCAAATTCCGGCGCATCGACAAATTCTTCGACGCTTCGCCAATACTCTTTTCCCTGTTTTTGAAGAATTTTGTCTCGCAGCGACGCAAAGTTAATTTTGCTTTCCTTGTTGGGCATTTTTTTCCTCGATTTACGATTCAATATCTGTAATTAAGATTCAAATTTGAAGATTAAGATTTCGATTTTGAATTTTGAATCTTTAATTTTAATTCTACCTGTGGCAAGTCGAACAGCTTGTCAGCAATTCGGTGCTACGAATTTTATAATCGGTCCATAATTCGCGTCGCTGCTCCGGCGTCAAATCGTTTCCGTTCCATTCCTGATTATAAATCTCTGATTTCGGACGAATAAAAGCCTCCGGTTCACGGTGGCACGACAGACACCATTCCATCTGCAAAGTATTTTCCTGATAGACGACGGGCATATTGTCAATCTGCCCGTGGCAGGTCGAACAGCCGACGCCTTTGGCGACGTGAATGCTGTGATTAAAA
>JALZOE010000318.1 GCA_030857325.1 Acidobacteriota bacterium | reverse complement strand
GCGGAACGTCTTCGCGGCTGGTTTTCACCAGAGCGATTCCGAATGTCGTGATGATTGTCGGGCTGCAAGGTTCGGGTAAGACGACTTCGACGGGGAAAGTTTCAAATTGGCTGGCGAAAAATCAGGAACGCAAGCCGCTGCTGGTTTCGGTTGACGTTTATCGTCCGGCGGCGCGCGAGCAGTTGAGAGTCGTCGGCGCGGCGGTCGGCGTTCCGGTTTATCAGGACAAAGAGACGAACGACCCGATGACGCTTGTGAGAGGCGCGATGCGTTACGCGCAGGATTCCGGTTTCGATACTTTGATGATTGACACCGCCGGGCGTCTGCATATCGACGATGATTTGATGGTTGAACTCGAACAAATCAAAGCCGAAACTCGTCCCGTCGAAGTTCTTTTCGTCGCCGACGCGATGACCGGACAGGACGCGGTTCGTTCGGCGGAAGAATTTCACAAACGAGTCGGAATTACCGGCGTAATTTTGACGAAAATGGATGGCGACGCGCGCGGCGGCGCGGCTTTGTCCATCAAACAGGTTATCGGTCAGCCGGTAAAATTCGTCGGCGTCGGCGAAAAATACGACGCCATCGAGCCGTTTTATCCTGACCGCATCGCGCAGAGAATATTGGGAATGGGCGATGTTTTATCGCTTATCGAAGAAGTTCAGGGCAAGATTGACGAAGACGAAGCGGCGAAGCAGTTGGAGAAAATGACGAGCAATCAGTTTACGCTCGAAGATTTTCGCAACCAGCTCGGACAATTTAAAAAACTCGGCTCGATGTCGAAGATAATGAAAATGCTGCCCGAACAAATGACGGGCGGAATGCAGTTGTCGGACGAACAGGGCGAAGAAGTCGAAGCGCAGATGCGGCGCACCGAAGCGATTATCGATTCGATGACCAAACAGGAACGCCGCGACCACAAAATTATCGACGCCAGCCGGAAAACGCGCATCGCCAAAGGTTCGGGTTCGACGATTTCCGATGTCAACGGGCTAATTCGCCAATACGAGCAGATGAAGAAAATGATGCAGCAGATGAATCGCGGCGGACTTTTCGGCAAACTCGCGGGCAAAGCGATGGGCGGACTCGGCGGCGGTTTAGGCGGCTTGCTCGGCGGCGGAATGGACGGATTAGGCGGAATGTTCGGCGGCAACGGCGACGGACAGGAAGATTTTGACAACAGTTACGACGAAACGAAAGATTCGTTATCGAAAAAGTTACGGAAGAAAAAGAGACACAAGAAAAGGAAGTAACGGTAAATGCTAAATGGTAAATGCTAAATCTAAGAAAGATTTCCATTTATCGTTTACCGTTTACCGTTTACCATTAAATATTATGTTAGGAATCAGTTTAATGAGAATGGGCGCGAAGAAAAAACCTTTCTATCGCTTGGTTGTAAAGGAAAAGCGCTCGAAACGCGACGGGAAATATCTGGAAAACGTCGGGACTTATAACCCGATGGCGAATCCGGCAGAAGTTTTGTTGAAGCACGAACGCATCGAGTATTGGATTAGCGTCGGCGCGCAGCCGACTGAAACGGTTGCGAGCTTGATAAAACATAATCCGGTGCAAACCGAAGAAGAAAAAGTTGCGGCAATTCAGACAAGAGCGGAACAAAAGGAAGCCGAGAAAACAGCCAGAGCCGAAGCGAAAAAAGCCGAGATTGAAGCAAAGAAGGCGGAAGCCGCGAAAATCGAAGCCGACAAAGCCGAAGCGAAAAGAGCCGAACAAGCGCAGGCTGACGCGGAAAAAGCGGAAGCCGAGAACTCCGCCGCCGAATCTTCTGAAACGCCCGAAGCAAGCCAAGCGGAAGAATCGCCAGCCGAAGAAAACAAATCGGAAGCGAGCGAGTAAAACCGGCTTCAGAGTGGAAACCGCGAACAATTAAAATCTTCCCGGTTTTTCTGGATTTATGAAAAACGCTGTCGAAAAAATCGTTAAATCGCTCGTCGGCTCGCCGGACGCGGTTGAAGTGTCGGAAGAAGTATCTGACCGGGCAACCATTGTTAAAGTGCGCGTCGCGGCAGACGATATGGGCAGAATAATCGGGCGCGAAGGTCGCACGATAAAAGCCGTTCGCAGTCTGCTTTTCTACGCCGGACAAAAACAGGGCAAGCGTTTCGTTCTCGATATTATTGAATAAAAGTTTACAGAATTTGCAGAAAGTTTCAGACAGTTGCAGAATTACTATTGCTCCGCCGACTTCCTGTAAACTGTCTGCAAACTAACTGCAGCTTTCCGCAAACTTTTATGGATTTAGTTGCAATCGCCAAACTAACCAAATCGCGCGGCATTCGCGGCGAGATAGTCGGGCAGATTTTGACCGATTTTCCAGAACGCTTTGAAAATCTGACGAAAGTTTTTGCGGTTTGCGCGGACGGCAAAAGTTCGGAGCTTGAAATTGAAAAATTTTGGTTTCAGAAAGACCGAATCATTTTGAAATTCAAAAATTTCGACACGATTGAGACGGCGGAAACCTTGCGCGACTGTGAAATTTGCGTTCCCGAAGCCGAAGCGGTCAAACTCGAAGCAGGCGAATTTTTCGACTGGGAACTCAAAGGCTGTATGGTTGAAACTCTCGAAGGCGAAACGCTCGGCACGGTGCGGGAATTGATGCGAACAGGCGGAACGGAAATTTTAGTCGTCGAATCGGATGAAAAAGAATATCTGATTCCGTTTGCCGAAAAGATTTGCATCGAAGTTGACGTTGAAAACAAATTGATAAAAGTTGATTTGCCCGAAGGACTCTTGGAATTTTAGATTTTGGATTTGCGATTTTGGATTGAAGAACAAATCTAAAATCTAAAATCTAAAATCTAAAATGTTAAAAATCGATGTTTTGACAATTTTTCCCGAATTTTTCCGTGAAGTTTTTGACTTCGGCATTATTCGCCGCGCAAAAATAGCGGAAATTGTCGAGATAAATGTTTACGACATCCGCGCGCATTCGGATGATAAACACCGAATGGTTGACGACCGACCGTTCGGCGGCGGCGACGGAATGGTTCTTAAATGCCAGCCGATTTTCACGGCGATTGAAAATTTAACCGGAACTGCGGAGCGCGAAAACTATCCGCCGGGAACGAGAGTTGTTTTGCTTTCGCCGCAGGGGAAAGTTTTTAAGCAATCGGTCGCGCAGGAATTTGCCGACGACGCGAAACACGTCGTTTTGATTTGCGGGCGTTACGAAGGCGTTGACGAACGCGTCAACGACGCGCTCGTTACCGACGAAATCTCAATCGGCGATTACGTTTTATCGGGCGGCGAACCGGCGGCGATTGTTTTGACGGACGCAATCGTGCGGCTTTTGCCGAACGCTCTGGGCAGCGAAACCTCTGCCGTAAACGATTCGTTTTCAAACGGCTTGCTTGATTGTCCGCACTATACGCGCCCGCCGGAATTTCGCGGAATGCGCGTGCCGGAAGTTTTATTGAGCGGCAATCACGCCGAAATAGAAAAATGGCGCCACGCAAAAGCATTGGAAAAAACGAAAAAGATTAGACAAGATTTATTAAAATGATTTTTAGTTATTGGTCATTTGTCCTTCGTAAGTTTGCTTTTCTGCAAGGAACGAATGACCAATGACAAACGGAGTAAAAAAATGAACCGACTAGATTCAATTGAAAAATTACAGATGAGAGATAATATTCCGAGCTTTCAATCGGGCGACAGCGTGCGCGTTCACGTTCGCATTCAGGAAGGCAACAAGGAACGTCTCCAGGTTTTTGAAGGCATTGTCATCGCCCGCAAGCACGGCGGTATCCGCGAAACGGTTACCGTCCGCAAAATCAGTTTCGGCGTCGGCGTCGAGCGTATTTTCCCGCTCAATGCGACGGTTATCGACCACATCGACGTTACGCGACGCGGAAAAGTCCGCCGCGCGAAACTTTATTACCTGCGCGAACTGCGCGGAAAAGCCGCCCGCATCACCGAACGCGATACACGCAATAAAGACGCCGCCCGCGCCGCAAAATCTAAACAGCAGCAGTAAAACGGTTGAAATCAATAGAACGCGGATGACGCGGATTGTGGCGGATTGGCACAGATTTTTATAAAAATTTATCCGTGCCAATC
>JALZOE010000317.1 GCA_030857325.1 Acidobacteriota bacterium | reverse complement strand
TGGAAAACTCATAAACTCTTAAAACAACTGATGATTTCCTTTGTACGCGAGCGCGTTTATTCGGCGCAGACCGGCTTGCGCGACACGATAAACGAAAACGAAAATCCGCAGAATCTCTTCGACGCGGACGTTTTGACAATCGGCTTTGCGCGCCGCGTCGCCGCTTACAAACGCTGGAATCTGCTGATGACCGATTTGGAGCGGCTTTTGAAATTAGTTGACGACGCGACTCGTCCCGTGCAGTTCGTATTTGCCGGAAAAGCGCACCCGCAAGACCGCACGGCAAAAGCGATTCTGCAAAACCTGCTGAGCATCGACAACCAATCGAACTGGCAGACGCGCGCCGTCTTCGTCGAAGATTACGACCAGGAAGTGGCGCGTTATCTCGTCCAGGGCGTCGATGTCTGGCTCAACGTCCCGCGTCGCCCGCTCGAAGCGTCGGGAACGAGCGGGCAAAAAGTCTCGATGAACGGCGGGCTGAATCTCTCGATTCTCGACGGCTGGTGGATTGAAGGCTATAACGGCGAAAACGGCTACGCAATCGGCGCTTTACGGGACAAAACCGAGGACGAAAAAACCAACGACGCCGAGGACGCCGAAGCTCTTTATAAAATTCTGGAAACCGAAGTCGTGCCGGATTATTACGAAAAAGACGCGAACGGCTTGCAAACAAAATGGATAAAGCGAATGAAAAACTCTTTGTTTACATTGACCTGGCAATTCTCCAGCGACCGAATGCTGAAAGATTATATCGAGAAGATTTATACAAAATAGAAATCTTTTCCTGAATACTAAACGGTTTTCCGATTACCAGAAAAAAAAATCTTCAAACAAATTCGTTTCGTTTGAAGATTTTTTAATTGGAAAATCGAAGATTGTATTTTGTCTGAAAAAACTTTATTTATCCCAATCTTCCATATGAAACGTGCCTTCTTTATCGACGCGCTGGAAAGTGTGCGCGCCGAAGAAATCGCGCTGCGCCTGAATCAGGTTGGCGGGCAATCTTTCGGAACGGAACGCGTCGAAATAGGCGAGTGCCGACGATAGACACAAAACGGGAACGCGGCTGTCGGTGAATCGCTCGACTACATTGCGCCAGTCTTCGCGGTTTTCGTTGAGAATTTCGGCGAAATTGTCGTCCAGCATTAAATTCGGCAGATTCGGATTTTCGTCAAAGGCGCGGCGCATATCTTCGAGCAGCGCGGAGCGAATAATGCAGCCGCCGCGCCAGATTCGGGCGATTTCCGACAAATCCAGATTGTAGTTTTTCTCGATTGAAGCGATTTGCAGCAACGACATTCCCTGCGCGTAGGTAATGACGAACGAGCTGAGAAGCGCGTTCTTCAGTTCTTCGACAAACTCATCGAAATTTTCGGCGAAATGCTCGCGCAGTTCGGTGTTTTTCTGCTCGTCCGAAGCGTTTCCGACCGTCTGCGACAAATGTTTTTCGGCGGTTTTGCCGATGTGCGTTTTTTGCAGCTCGCTGACGACGGTTTCAACATCGCGTTCGGCGCGCACGGCTTTGGCGCTGGTTACGAGTTTGCTGGAAACGCTCTGTCCGTCCTGCGGCAAACTGGCGTTGACGCGCGGCGTGTAACTGCCGAATTTCCGGGCAATCAAAAGCCGCACATCCTTTTGCGCCGATATTTGCCGCATCGAAACGGCTGAATCGATAGTCGGAATCGGCACGCCCAAATCCATCGCCGCCTGCGAAGTCCATTTGCCCGTTCCCTTCTGCGCCGCTTTGTCGAGAATCATTTCGACCAGCGGCTTATTGGTTTCGTCGTCGCATTTGAGCAGAACTTCGGCGGTAATTTCGACCAGAAACGAGTTTAATTCGCTGTCGTTCCATCGGGCGAAAGTATCGCTCATCTCCGAATAATTCATCTTCAGGACGCGAAACATAAAATCGTAGGTTTCCGCCAGAATCTGCATCAAGCCGTATTCGATGCCGTTGTGAACCATTTTGACGAAATGTCCGGCGCTCGAATTTCCCATAAACGCCACGCACGGCTCGCCGCCGACTTTCGCCGATGCCGCTTCGAGAATCGGGCGAACGTGTTCGTAAACTTCCTTTTTTCCGCCGGGCATAATGCTCGCGCCGTGTCTCGCGCCTTCTTCGCCGCCGGAGACGCCGACGCCGATAAACTCGATTCCCTTTTCGGCGAGAAATTTTTCTCTGATTTCCGTGTCGGTAAAATGCGAGTTGCCGCCGTCGATTAAAATATCGCCCGCTTCGAGATGCGGCATTAAACTGGTGATAACCGAATCGACGATTTTGCCCGCCGGAACGAGCATCATAATTTTTCTGGGACGTTCGAGCTTAGCGCAGAAATCGGCAACCGATTCCGCCGCCTGAAGATCGTAATCCGCGCCTTCTTCGAGCAGAAGCCGCCGTTTTCCCGCGTCCAAATCATAACCGACGCCCGATATTCCGTGTTCGGCGACGTTCAGCAGAAAATTTCTGCCCATCGTTCCCAAACCGACCATTCCGAATTGTGCTTTTTCCATAATTTTATTTATCCACAGATTAACACAGATGAACGCTGATTTTTAAAAGGACAAAAGCCGCTATATATTATCTTTTTTTATCCGCGTCCATCTGTGTTTATCTATGGACGATTCTCATTGTAATATCTGCTGGTTTGTGGTGAAATTTTCAAATGAAAACTTTACGCGAGGCGATTCGCCCGACGACATTTATCGAATCGGAAAAACTCCGCCGACTTCTCAGAATTGATTTAACAATCGCGTCCGAAACTTTTCAGCACACCGGAAGTTTCAAATTTCGCGCCGCTTACAATCTCGCCGCGAACGTCGCAAACGATGAAATTTTGTCGGCTTCGTCCGGCAATTTCGGTCAGGCACTCGCTTTTGCGTGTCTGCTCGTCGGCAAAAAATGCACGATTGTGATGCCGGAAACTTCCGCCAAAGTGAAAATCGAAGCCGTCAGAAGCTACGGCGCGACGGTCGATTTGGTTGACACGAATAAGATCGGGCGCAACGAACGGGTTTTGCAGTTAGCCGCAGAAATGCCGGACGCGTATTTTGCCAGCGCCTATGACGACCAATTTGTTATCGAAGGCAACGCGAGCATCGGCGCGGAACTGGCGGCAAAGAATTTCGATGTGATAATTTCTCCAATCGGCGGCGGCGGTTTGTCTTCGGGAATTATAAAAGGCTTGTGCGGCGCGGGAAATTCGGCACAGGTTTTCGCTGCCGAACCGCTCGAAGCCAACGACGCGGCGCGCTCGCTCGCGGCGGGAAAAATCGTCTTCAACGTATTCGAGCCGCAGACGATTGCCGACGGCGCGCGCACAATCAGTCTCGGCATTCAAAATTGGGCGATTTTAGAAAAAGGCTTGGCGGGAATCGTCGAAGTGTCGGAAGAAAATATAATCGAAGCCGTCAAACTTTTATTTTCAGCGGCGAACTTAAAAGTCGAGCCGACCGGCGCGCTCGGTCTGGGAGCGATTCTGGAAAAACCGGAAACGTTTACCGGCAAAAAAGTCTGCGTCGTCGCCAGCGGCGGCAATGTCGATACGGAAGTTTACCGCAGAATTTTGAGTGGTTAAAACTAAATTTTACTTACCGAAATTTCAAGGCGGAAAAAATAATTTACATAAATATCAGGGACATTCACGGATGCTGAAATTTCAAAACTTATTATCCCTGTCTATCCCTTTATCCCTGTGAATTATTTTTCCGTTTCAAACAGTTTCCGCCGTCATTTTGGCAAGGGCTTGTTTGCTGAAATAAGAGATAACGATGACGGAGAGGAGCGTGGCGACGAAGCCGAAAACGAATGTCCAGATATTAAACGGTTCGTTAAAATCCAGTTCCGAAAGTCCCGCGCCGAAAAAAACGACCGCCGCCGAGCGGGGCAGCATTCCAATGAGAGTGCCGATTAGAAACGCCGAAAGCGGCACGCGCGCCGCCGTCATCAGCAGATTCGTCAGGGCAAACGGCATCGCGGGCGATAATCTGAGCAGGGTTATGACGAGCGCCGCGCGTTTGAAATTTTTGCCGAGCAGGGCTTTGTGCAAAATTTCGGCTTTTTCGTGACGGGCTAGAAA
>JALZOE010000316.1 GCA_030857325.1 Acidobacteriota bacterium | reverse complement strand
ATTGCCGACGCGCTCAATAGAACCGTTAAAATTATTGTTCTCATTTTTCTCTCCTGTTAATTTTTTTATTAATCAGTAACCACGAGGCTGCCTTTCATCATTCCCATTCCGCAGGTAAATGTGATATTGCCCGCTTCGGTCGGCGTTAAGCTGACAATGACATCTTTGCCGACGGGCAGATTTTTACGGATTTTAAGTTTCGGAAAAACGACGACGTTGCCGCAGTTGTTTTTATCAACGCGGTTGAAAACGAGATTTAATTTGTGTCCCGCTTCGACTTCAATCGAAGACGGTGAAAATCCGTCTTTGTCCACTCTGATTTTGACCGTCCGCGTGTGCGCCTCGACAACGTTCGATTGGACAAAAAATGCGCCGCCCAGACCGACGATTAACGCCATTAAAGCTAAAGATAATTTTAATTTGTTCATTTGTTTTTTCCTTCTTTTTTTTCTTCTTTTTTTCCTGTTTTATTGTTTTTGTCTAAATTTTAGTTTTCGCTGACGACGAGTTTGCCGCGCATCATATCCATTCCGCAGGCAAATGCGATGTCGCCCGCTTCGGTCGGCGTGAACTCGACCAGAACAGTTTCGCCGACGGGCAGTTTTTTCTTGATGTTTTGCTTTGAAAAAACGACCTCGCCGCCGCAGTTGTCCGCGTCCGCGCGATAGAATGCGAGTTTGACGGGCTGACCTTTTTTCACCGCAATTGACGACGGTTCATAGCCGTTTGAGGAAACTGTAATTTTGGTTGCTCCGGCGGGAACATTCGCCATTTTGACTTCCGCCTTTTGCCCGCCGCCGCCGACATTGACGGTAAACGGGACGGTGATGATTTGACCGCCGCGCTGAAACTGCGCCCAGACTTTATACAAACCGGAACGCGGAAAAGCGGTGTGCGCCGCGACTTCCGACTGGCTCGGCTTGGTGGTTACGCCTTCCATCGTCGAGTGTTTATGTCCATCTGCATTATGGTCGTCCGTTTTGCCGTCCATATTCATCTTGCCCGATTTGTCGTGTTCGCCTTTCGACATCGGATGCGCGTGGACGAAATCCTTCATATCCTCACTGACGATGACAAAGTGCGCGAGTTCGCCTAAATAATTCTGCAAATCGGTGGCGGGCTTGTTGCTCGCCGCGTCGAATGCCGCGAAATTCAGCATCAATTCCTGTCCGCCTTTTATCGCGCCGTCCGGTTTCATCACGACGCGCAAACCGCCGACGGTTTTTTCAAATTTTTGGTCGGCGACGAGCGGAACTCGTGCGCGTTCCGTCCCCGCAACTTTGACATCAATCTGCTCAACCACCTGCGTCGCTTCTTTCGGCGTGAAATCGGCGTAAAGACGGTATTCGCCGCCATTCGGGAAAACGTGCTGGACGCGATACGAGCCGTCCGCCGATTGTTCCGGGTGAATGTGGTAAAACTCCGCCAAATCTTTGGAGACGACGAGCAGGTGCATCGGTTTTTCGTGAACGATTTGCAAATCTTTCACCACTCCGCCCTGTTTGTCTTTGACGGTAAAAGCCAGCATCGCAGGTGTTCCCGCTTGAAGGGTTCCCGGCTCGCTTTTGAAATCAATCTTGAAAGCCCTTTCGACATTCGTCGTCGTATTGGTCTCTGTCGTTGCGTTATTGGTTACTACCGCAGCGTTTGAATTT
Source organism: Acidobacteriota bacterium (assembly GCA_030857325.1). Classification (GTDB taxonomy): domain Bacteria; phylum Acidobacteriota; class Blastocatellia; order Pyrinomonadales; family Pyrinomonadaceae. The sequence goes on along the minus strand of JALZOE010000316.1, from coordinate 2,440 downwards.
GCGGCAGTTTGGGTAGTTGCCGTATTACTGCAAGCCGCCATAAACACGGCGAAAATTGAAAATATAAAAGCTGTTCCGAATATAAATATCTTTCTCATTTTTCCTCTTTAATTTTCTTCTTTAGTAAATTATTAAGCCGCCGGTTGCGTCGTGCGGAGCTGGTAAACGCCTTCGACGACCACGCGGTCTTCTTCTTTTAATCCTGACTTAACTTCGTAAAAATCCGCGCCTTCCGCGCCGAGCGCAACCGTGCGCCGCTCGAAAGTTTCGCCGCCCGTCAGCACGTAAACAAACGTCTCGCCCTGCTCCCGGACAACCGCCGATTTCGGCACGGCTAAAACCTGCGCCTCGCCGCTCGTGTCAATCGTGATTTCGACGAAATTGCCGTCGCGCAGTCTATTTAACGGATTTTTTACTTCATAAATGACGGGAATGGCGCGGGATTCTGCGTTGACCGTCTGCCCGATGGAAACGAGCCGCCCGTCGCCGTCAGCCGTGCCGATATTATAAACTTCGCCCGACAAAGCCGCCGACGTAAAACTCGCGCGGGTGGATTCGCGGACAATCGGCAAATCGCGCTCGAAAACATTCGCTTCGATCAAAACGGTCGAAAGATTACTGATACTCAAAAGTTCGGTTCCCGTTTCGACCTGCTGACCGCTCGTCGCTTTTATTTCGTTAATGAGTCCGGTTATCGGCGCGGTCAGCGGGAACGAGCGTGTCGGCTGATTGACGCGGGGCGCGCGGAAAATGCTTTGTCCGGCACTCGTTTGCTTAATTTGGTTATCCAGCAGTTTTACTTGCTGTTCGGCGGAGGCGACCGATTGCTCGGCGACTTTGACCGCTGTCTGGGCTTCTTCGACTCTTTTCTTCGGAACCGCACCGACTTCCAGAAGATTTGTTGAACGCCGCAATTCGCGCTGCGCCTGAGCAAGCTGCGTTCTGGCTTGACTCGCGGCGGCGCGTTGCTCGGCTTGCTGTCCCTGAAGCTGCAAAACCGTATTTCTGATTTCAAGGCGTTTCGATTCGACTTCGCGTTGCTGCGCTTCAACTTCAAGGCGCTGTGATTCGAGTTCGGTTTGACCTGAAACATCCAAAATCTGCTCGACCGAGCCGATTTGCTCGCCTTTCCCTACCGCCGAGCCGATTGATAAACCTTGCCGCAAAATGATTCTGCCGGCGACCGGCGGGACGACGACGGCGCGCGCGTCGGGACGTGCCCGAACTGTTCCGGTTACTTTCAAACCGCTCGTTATTTGACGAACCTCAACCTGTTGGGTTTTGATGCCGAAAAGAATTTGCGATTCTTTCGGGACGGTGACGGCGCTCGTGAGCGCGTCTTTGAGTTCCGCCGCAGGTTCGGTTTCTGCGGTCATGGCTGCTGCTGTGATAACGCGCGACTGGCGCGGCGGCGCGAAATACGCCAGCGCGACCGTGCCGAGCGCGAAAAATATAATCGCGGCGAGCGCGAACGGCGCGGCTCGTCCCAGACGCTGCCTGCCGTTTGCGTCTTTCGATTTTACGAAAACAAAACCGAGCGCGCCCAAAGTCAAAAGGCTCAAAAACAGTAATCCAATCCAAAACGTCCAATTCATCGGGGCTTTGGTCACGCTGACGGGAAAATCTGTCGAAAAACTGCGGTTGTCGCCCGTCGTCACGTTGAACGCGATTTTATAATCGCCCGCGCTTTGAAAAGCGTAAGCCAGGCGATGAGCGTTGCCGCCTTCGTGCCGCGCCGCAATATTTTGGGCGATGTTCGCGCCGCTCGCGTTTGTAATATTCGCCGAAACCTGCGCGTTTTCAAGCGGCGCGGGTTCGCCGCCGCCGAAACCGCCTTCGACTTTTTCCGCCACCAGCATGGCAAACTGCACTTCTTCGCCCGTGCGCGGGTCGGACGGGTAGCGCGTCAGCTTCAAGTTAAACTGCCCGGCATCGGCGTTGATGTTGCGCTCCGCCGTCACGCTGGTGACGGTCGGCTTCGCGCCGTTGGCTTCCGGCTTACTCGATTCCTGACCGGACGCGCCGTAAAAAAATACCGGCAGCGAAAACACTATCGCCGCCAACAGCCACGCCGAAACAAATTTTGATTTTTGAACCTTTAACTTTGAACTCATTTTTTTAGTGTTTGTGCGCCGCGCCGTAAAGAGCCTGCATCGTCAGAACGTCAACGCGGACGGCTTCCGTGATGGCTTTTGCCTGCGCTTCATTCGCGCCGCTGGCTTTAATGTCAGCGCCGAGCAGCAAATCGTCATCATGTCCTTTTCCGGCAAACTGCGCCAGAAAAGGCGCGGGAACGCCGTCGGCGCGAACTTCTTTGATAACCGGCGAGCCGTCTTTATTGTCATAAACGATAATTACGTCCTTGCCGTCTGCTTTCACAACGGTTGCCGCGCCGATTTGTTTGCGCGCGCCGCCCGCAGTCGAGAAAGCCAAGTAGGAA
>JALZOE010000315.1:3720-4096 GCA_030857325.1 Acidobacteriota bacterium | reverse complement strand
ACGGGTTTTAAAGCCGCGCACCGTACCGAGTTCGAGCGGCATAAAATCGAAAAAAAGCGTGCGGTCGGTTTCGGTTGCCAGCGAAATCAATTTGCCTTTCGCCTGCGGCGCGGTCGAATCGTAGATGTGTTGCAGATTCGTCGTCTTACCGCACAAACCGGGACCGTAATAAACAATTTTGCAGTTAATTTCGCGCGAAGCGTAATTAATAAATGTCATAATTTATAATGGATAACGGATAACGGATAATGGATAACGGAAGTGTTTTTAACTATCCATTATCCGTTATCCATTGTCCATTAACTAAAAAGGCTGTCAATATCTTCGTCGGTAATTTCGGAAAAGAATGAATTTTCGTCGAGTCTTTGTTTTTCTG
>JALZOE010000315.1:0-3710 GCA_030857325.1 Acidobacteriota bacterium | reverse complement strand
CTACTTCGTAGCTGGCTTTTTTGGTTCGCAGCTTTATGAGACCGAGTGTCGAGCGTTCGTCGAAAACCACGACGAGCAGGCTTCTGCCGATAACGCTGATAAAAATACTTTCGCGCTCGCCTTCGTGGACGACCGCCGGAAAAACTTCTTCGCCGATGAGTTTCGCCATACTGGTCGTCGCCGCGACGTTTCCAGCCGCCAGAGACGAAAAACTCGTCGTGTCCATATTGCCGATGTCGCCGTGAAAAGCAATCGGCTGACCGTCGCGGTCAACCAGAAACACGGCGCGCGCCGCGCATTCGACGCAGAGACGCGCCAGAATTGTCTTTAGCTTTTGAAACTGATGTTTCGTGTATAACAATGGGCGTTTCTGCCGTGAAAGTTTTCTCTCTCGGTATTTGGAAATCGGAGGTAAGAAGTTCGTAAATTGTTCAATTTTTCGATCTGAAAAACATTTCGCGGCTCGTTTAGGCGAGTTTTGCGACAAGCCGCACTTTTTAATCTAGCATACGGGAGGCGTCCGCTTTAAGTGTTTTTTACGTTATATTTTTAACGCTGTTGTCCGCCGGGAGAAAACTTTTCGGTAATGGATTCCATTATAAAAGTTTATTGCTTGATTAATCGGAAAAATGCTAAACTCTCACTTCGGCAGACGCCGTTTGCCGTTTGGAACGATTACATTTTCCTTACAAACAATGTTTTTAATCTTGAACAGCTTACCCGTCTCCGGCAAATTGCCCGTAAAAGACAGATGAAAAATCATTTATTTTCGCAAAATGCGCGCGGCTTAAATTTCGTTGCAATCGGCGGCGGCAACGGTCTCTCGACGCTTCTTGCGGGCTTGAAAAGATTTGTCGCGGGTGAGGAAACGGAATTGGTGCGGCTGGAAAATCTTTCGGCGATTGTCGCCGTTTCCGACGACGGCGGAAGTTCGGGTCGGCTGCGCGACGAGCTGCAAATGCCGCCGCCGGGCGACATCCGCAATTGTATGGTCGCGCTCTCGGAAGATTCGCATCTGTTATCGAAACTTTTTCAACACCGATTCAGCGGCGACGGCGATTTGGGCGGTCACAGTTTCGGCAATCTTTTTCTCGCCGCGCTGTCGGAAATTACCGGCGATTTTGCCGAAGCCGTCAAACTTTCCTCGGAAATTCTGGCGAGCAAAGGTCATATCTATCCGGCGACGATTTCAGACGTGCGGCTTGCCGCCGACCTTTTCGACGGCTCGATTGCGCTCGGCGAAACCAATATTTCAAAAGTCGGAAACCAAATCAAACGCCTGCGCCTAGAACCGGAAAACTGCCATCCGATGCCGGAAGTTCTTGCCGCCATTTACGACGCCGATGTTATTACCATCGGTCCCGGCTCGCTCTTTACCAGTCTTCTGCCGCCGATTCTGGTCAAAGGCGTAACCGAAGCGATTGCCGAATCTTCAGCCGTTAAAATGTTTATCTGCAATCTGATGACGCAGCCGGGCGAGACGAGCGGCTTTTCAGCCCGAAGGCATCTGGAAATCGTCAGGGAATACGCGCCGGAAATCGATTTCGATTTCGTATTGGTCAACAATCGTCCGATTAACCGGGCGCAAGCCGAAATTTACGCCATCGAAGGCGCGCGGCAAATCGGCGTACGCGATTCGATTACGCCCGACACAATTGAAGGCGCGGAAATCGTTTATGATAATCTATTAGACGACGGCAAAAAGGTGCGGCATCATCCCGAAAAATTGGCGCGCGTCGTTTTATCATGCGCGGTTAATAGGCAGTGGTCGGTGGTCGGTGGTCAGTAGTCAGTCGGTTCGGAAAATTACAGACGAGTTTTTACTGGTAGCTGACCGCTTGTATTAGAAGATATGGAACAAACCAATTCCAACGAACAAAAATCGCTCGACGTGCTGGTATTAGCCGCCGGGTTGGGTACGAGAATGCGCTCGGGTTTAGCGAAGGTTCTGCACCGCATCGACGGTCGCCCGCTGGTCAACCACGTCTGCCGCACGGCGACGGCGCTGGCGCCCCGCAAAATTTACGTCGTCATCGGTCATCAGGGCGAAGACGTAAAAAACGCGGTTTTGGAAGAACTCGACGAAGAACACAGCGCGTTCGTCCGGCAGAAACAGCAACTCGGCACGGGCGACGCCGTTAATGCGGCGCGCGAATTTCTGGAAAATGAAGATTCCACCTTGCTCGTGCTTTCCGGCGATGTTCCGATGATTCGCGCCGAAACCTTAGCGGCGCTTGTCCAGCAGCATTACAATCATCGCGGGCGCGGCGCCGCCTGCACGATTTTAAGCGTAAAACTTGACGACCCGACCGGCTACGGGCGCATCATCCGCGACGACGCCGGATTGTTCGACCGCATCGTCGAGCAAAAGGACGCGTCGGACGAGGAGCGAAAAATAAAGGAAATCAATTCGGGAATTTACTGTTTCGACACCAAAAAACTTTTCGCCGCGCTCTCAGGCGTGCAGAATAATAACTCGCAGGGCGAGTATTATCTAACGGATGTTCCGTCGCTTTTGCGAAGCACGGGCGAAGACATTTCCTTATATCATCACAGTGATTCGCGCGAAGTCGCCGGCATCAACAACCGCGTCGAGCTTGCCGATTTGGAGAGGATTTTTTCGCGCCGCACGATTTCAAAAATGATGCTCGACTACGGCGTAACTTTTATCGACCCGAAAAACGCATATATCAGTGAGCGGGCAAACATCGGGCGCGACACGGTAATTTATCCGAACGTCTCGATTGAAGGCGAAACGACCGTCGGCGACGGCTGCACGATTCGCGGCGGAACGCGCATCACAAATTCACGCATCGGACACGGCGTAACAATTTTAGACAACTGCGTTATAACCGATTCGGAAATCGCCAACGACTGCGCCGTCGGACCGTTCGCGCATCTTCGCGGGCGCGCAAAAATGGAAGAAAAATCAAAGGTTGGAAACTTCGTCGAAATGAAAAAAACGATTCTCGGACGCGGCTCGAAAGCGAGTCATTTAACGTATCTCGGCGACGCGACAATCGGCGAAAAAACCAATATCGGCGCGGGAACGATTACCTGCAATTACGACGGCAAAAATAAAAACGCGACGACCATCGGCAACAACGTCAAAATCGGCTCGGATACGATGCTGGTTGCTCCCGTCAAAATCGGCGACGGCGCGGTAACAGCCGCCGGCTCGGTTGTAACCAGAGACGTGCCGAACAACACGCTCGTCGCGGGCGTTCCGGCGCAGGTGAAAAAGAATTTGATAATGCAGAAAACTGAAAACGAAAATAAAGAGTAACGCCGGTGCGCGAAACGGTTTTCGCAAAAACTTCAAAAACCGTTTCAAAAAATACGAACTAACTGCGCGGTATAGCGGAGCGCGAAGAAAAACTGCCGGTAAAAATATAAAAGAAGAACTGCTCGAAGATAAAAATTTTATCTTGGCTCTTGCCGAAGAAATCAAAAAAAGCTGCTTAAAATATTAAAAAATTATATGTGTGGAATTGTCGGATACGTTGGAAATAAACAGGTTGTGCCGCTCATTATCGACGGCTTACGAAAATTGGAATATCGCGGTTACGATTCGGCGGGCATTGCCGTCGTCGATGAAAACCGCGAAATGTCGCTGCGCCGCGCCGAAGGAAAACTGCGAAATCTCGAAGAGTGCATTCGCCTTAATCCGCTCGACGGAAACTACGGCATCGGGCATACGCGCTGGGCGA